>WQRM01000110.1 GCA_009786735.1 Oscillospiraceae bacterium
TTGCCTTCGAGGATGGTGTTGTGCGGCCCGGCGATGGCGAGGGGGTCGTTGAAGCCGAACTCGCGGATGGAGTTTGCGATATGTTCAATTTGTTGTTTGGTGTGGGTTTTGCTGTTACGCGGGAAACTGGTGAGCTGCGCCACGGGGAGATACTGCACTTGTAAATTGTTCATCATGCACCTCCCTAAACCAGCCGCGCGCGGGGCGTGAGCTTGAAGTCGGTCATGAGTTTTTCCAGCTGTTTGTTGCAGTCGGTGAGGATGGCGTAGTGCTCGTTTTCCTTCACCACAACTTTCGGGGTGGTGCCGTCGGCGCAAATGCCGGTGACCATGCGGATGTAGCGCTCGGGTTTTTGGTTCCACTGCACCCAGGCGCGGTCACGCAGGAGTTTCACCTGCACATACTGGCGGATGAGTTCGGCATCGGCCATGGTTTTGCGGTAGCGCGTGCTGTGCACCAAAATGTTGTAGATGTGCTGCCAGGCGCTGCGTTCTTCGTCGGTCAGGTCGTGCGGGGGTTCGATGAGCTTGTTGATGTCGCGGTTGGACATGCTATCACCTTTCAAAAAATGGGCTGGGAAATTTTACATTCCCGCCCTTTTTAACATAGCATGGATTTCGCGATTTGTCAAGCGTTTTTTTGTCGGCGCTTTTGTTGCGTGTCTCCTCATGCGCAAATTGGACAAATTTGAAGAGAATCACAACCTGTAGGGGTGGCGGGCGCGCCACCCGGGCTACAATAAGGATGATAACATGAAGATTTCGGGCGGCGCGCCCGCCGCCCCTACATGCCGAGTATAGCATGTCGTATGTTTGAAAACATGCCAAGGCGTGGCTGAGGGGTGGGCATGTTATGTTTGTTCTTCCACTGCGCGCATTGCCAGAATCGTGCGCTCGATGAGCTCGTCGAGCGTCCAGCCCAGCATGTCTGCGCCGCGCTCAATGACCTCGCGGGAGCAGCCCGCCGCAAAGTTGAGCGTCTTGTACTTCTTGCGCACGCTCTTGAGCTCCAAGTCCATGGTGCTTTTGGATGGCCGCATGCGTGCCACCGCGCCGATGAGCCCCGTGAGCTCGTCCACGGCATACAGCACTTTCTCCATGGTGTGTTCGGGTTTGATGTCCACCGTGAGCGCATAGCCGTGGCTGGCGGTGGCGCGAATGAGCCGCTCGTCCAGCCCGTGCTCGCGCATGATGCGCTGCTGGGCGGTGCAGTGTTCGTCTGGGTACATCTCAAAGTCAAGGTCGTGCAGCAGCCCAACCAAAGCCCAGAAGTCGGCTTCGTCGGCAAAGCCCAGCTCGTTGGCGAAGTAGCGCATCACGCCCCCCACCGTCAGTGCGTGGGCAAGGTGAAACTCACCCTTGTTGTATTGGCGCAGCAGTGCCCATGCGTCAGTTCTGGTCATCAATAGTCTCCTTTAATGTTTCTTTCATCTGCTGATACGTTATTATAGCATAGACGGCGGGGCGTTGCAAGCGCCTTGAGCGATTTAGTGATTTTGTTGAGTAATTGTTACAATTCGCTTGACAATCTGTGAAACGAGTGGTATAATAAAGGATATCATAGTTGAGGAGGAGACAACACATGAACGAATTCAAACGACATGGCAGGCGATGGCTGGGCATTTTGCTCAGCATGGCACTGCTGGTTACGATGGTGGTGGTCGCCAGCGTAACAGCAACGGGCACCGGAGATGTCTACACCGAAGACACCGTCACCGGCATCGCGCCGGTGGACATTCCCCTAATCACCTTTTTGGCACCCGAAACCATTTGGCTGCAAAGTGCCACAACACCAAATGGCAGAACCAGAACGGTTGACCGTGTTTCCAACATTGTGCCAGTTCCCTCAACGGGGGCGTTGCCGGGTGTTGAGAATTACGCACGGCTGCTGTTCCAAGCCCACAATTCGCTGGGCGAGTTAGACAGCCGCGTGCGGTTGGTGCAAATCGAGAACGCTGGCTTGCCGTCGCCAGCTCCGATTCCCGGAACAGGCTTCGTTGGCTCTCCGGAGTTCGCTTACATGCCGGGTTGGGGTGCGGCGCCTCCCGGTCACAACAACCACTTGATTTCAGCAAACTTGCACGATCGGGTTTTGCCGATTTCGGAAGCCAATGCATACGCCCCCATGGAAACCCGCTTGGTCACGTGGATTGCCACGTTCACCATTGACGGCTTCCCCGGCAACTTCCAAGCGCATGCTTACTCCATCGTTTGGGCGCCCAGCACCTACGTGGCGGGCTCAGTTGCGTCGGTGGGCGGTGCGGCCACGTTGAACACGTCGGTGGGCGTCGTAGGTTTGCACAGCGGCATCTTGAACAGCGCCAGCCGCCATGCAACCACACGCTTTTTCACCGATTTGCGCGACGGCACTCGGCCCGGGGGGGAAAACAATTGGCAACGCTACAACTACTTAACAGTAACTGGCTGGGGCTATCCCAGTTATAGCTTTGGTTTGAGCCCATCGCACGTGTTTGATGGCAATGTGGTTTGGGGCCATGGTGTACGCAATGTGACCAATGGCGTGCACGTGCCGTTTGGGTTCACAAACCGCATCCATTTTGGCAACATGGTGGTGGATCAACGCATGGAAGGCTACGATATTCCCGGCTTTCGGTTGACTTACACCGCCGCCCATCGTTCAGCGGGAGCGTGGTACCAGAATACTCTGGTCCTTGGGCAAGGGAATGTGCGCGCTGGTGCGGCATATGCTGCAACGCGCTTCCCCGGCGCATATGGGGAAATTGTTGGCGGCGCGACCGTCAATCCCAATACCGGTTACCCGATCAACAACTTCCCGCGAAATCAATTCACAACCTCGCGCCTGTGGAACAATGCAAACGCAGCAGGCAGACCCGCCAATGGGCTGTGGACACACGGGGATGTTGTGCCGTTTTCGGTTTGGCACTGGGTGCGTGCAGGAAGTGTGGGCTCAGAGTCAGATGCCAACAACGCAGCCATTGGGCACCACGTGCAGTTTGGCGTGAACTGGGTTGACAAAACCCCGCTGCGCAACCAAGTGGTGGCTGCCAGCACGCAACATCCCGCAAGACCGCCCAGCGGACCTTACATGAACATGCACGTTTCAATCCCCGCCAGCGTCACCGCACACCGCGGAGCGCTGCAAGCGGCGGTTCGCGAACTTGGTCACCCCAGATCAACGACAACCTTGGCGCATCCTATCCCCAGCATCGTGCCGCAAGGCATCAACGCCACCGCCACCGTGCAATACGTGGTGCGCACGCCGCAAGGCGCGTTGGTTCCTGCACCAAACACCTTGGTGAACTTCACGGATTACCGCGAGCTCGGCTTGGGCACCCACGAAGCACGCATCACCGTGCCCGCTGGCGTTGCCAACAACGTGACCATCACGCCCATCGACTTGAGCGAGTATGGTTATGTGCTCGCCGGCATTGTTGCCCTGGGCACAGGTGCAACCGCACCGGCTGTGCCGGGTGACATCACTGACTTCAGCTGGACGAACACCATCCACACCGATGCCATCTACATCCTCATCTTCGAGCCGGAAGATCAACTGCCCTACTTCACCATCTACTTGATGGACGAAGACGAAATCGTTGGTTACCGCGAATACATAACCGTTGCCATGACAGATGCCGATGATGATCGTTTCGTCGACCTGCTGGATGACACCTTGCTGTATATCCCCGACGGGCAAGCGCTGACTGGTTGGTTGCTGCGCGGCGCGGCGCACGGCTCAACCGTCTTCATCCCCTACGACTCCAACATCACAGTTGGTCAAGTGATTGCCATGGTTGGCGGCGGCACAGGCAGCACCATCATCTTTGAACCGCACATTTCCGACCCCGATGTCACCGACGCGGTCATCGTTGTGTATCGCCCCAACGGTGCAACGCTGGATGAACTGATTGGCACTTGGCCGCAGCGCGTTGTTAGGTCGCTGGGTGGAGATCACCCTGCAGCGACCGACAGCTTTGATCGCATGGGCTACCGATTCCTCGGCTGGACGCTCGACGCCGGGGCGATTGACGAAGACGACAATGAACTCTTCGAGCCCGGTGACGATGTTCCCCTCGCCTTGGCCGAAAATGCAGCCCCGGTCATCGACCTGTTTGCCCAATGGGAGCAATTGACGTTTGAACTGACGTTCGGCGCCCCAACCGTGCACACCGGCGCAATGGGCGCTGCAGTGGCTGCAGTTCCCGCGCCAACAGCACCTGAAGGCCAACACTTCGTTGGCTGGGCGTGTGCAAGCGCACCCACAATTGTGCTTTGGTACAGCGATAACGTGCCCACAACAATGCCCGACTTGCGTTTTGTTGACGGCTTGGCACATGCCGCAAGCCCAGCAGATGGCATCGACTACACTGCCACGCTGGTGGCTGTGTTTGAAGCAAACATCTACCACCAAGTGACGTTCAACCCCAACTACACGGACGCAACCATCACCACGATCCCTGTGCTGGCGGGCACTAGCCTTGGCGCTCTGTTCCCCGCAGCGCCGACGCGCACAGGTTATTATGACTTCGTTGGTTGGTTTAGCGCCCCGACTGCTGGCACGCAGTTCATCGGAAACAGCTTGGTAACCGGCAATCTCACGCTGTATGCCCGCTGGGAAGCGATAGTCCAGCTGGCCGAATTCACTGTGACCTTTAACCGCAACTACACGGACGCAGCAGTCATTGCGCCGGCAACGGTCACGGAAGGTGACACGCTTGACGACGTGTGGCCGACGGTGGCACCGCGCGATGGCTATGAATTCGTTGGTTGGTTTAACGCCCCGAGTGCTGGCACGCAGTTCATCGAAAACAGCTTGGTTGAAGGCAATCTCACGCTGTATGCCCGCTGGGTAGCGCTTGATACTGGCGTTCAAGTGACCGTGACGTTCAACCCCAATGGCGGCGTGCTGACGAACCCTGCAGACGCAACCCGCACGCTTTGGATAAACAGCGAGCTCGGCGCAACGCCTGCCGTGACGCGCGCTGATTTCGACCTTGCCGGTTGGTATACTACGCCGGGAACTCCCGCTGAATCGGCGATCCTCGCAGCGGCAGCTGGAGAACGCTTCATCGCCAACAGCTTGGTGACCGATAACCTCACGCTGTATGCTCGCTGGGTAACACCACACGTGTGCCCAACATGCCCCGATTGCGCGCCGTGCGAACATTACGACACGGAGTATTGTGTATGCGGTGAACAGCCGACATGCAATTGTGATTGCGATGCCGTGGATGGCTACTGCGATTGCGATGGCGACCTCAACGAGTGTCTGCGTCCCAGCCGCCCCGGCTATTGCGATTGCGACGACGATCTCAACGAATGCCTCCGTCCCAGCCGCCCCGGCTATTGCGATTGCGACGGCGACCTCAACGAGTGTCTCCGTCCCAGCCGCCCCGGCT
>WQRM01000111.1 GCA_009786735.1 Oscillospiraceae bacterium
CCTTGCACTTTTCAATAAAGTGTGTTATAATAGTATTATGAGGATTGTTTTTAGTCAAATCAATACCGTTGTGCCGCACGAAAACTCGCTTGCGGTGCAGCGTTGCGATGTCTGCGTGGATGGGCAGCGCATCGCGCACGTGGGCACTTGCCCGCCCGATTTCGCGCCCGACAAAACCATCCACGGCGCTGGCAAGCTGCTGATACCCGGGCTGGTCAACGCCCACAACCACGCCGCCATGACCCTGCTGCGCCACCGCGCCGATGACGTGCTCTTCATGCCGTGGCTGTTCGACAACATCCAGCCCATGGAGGCGCGCCTGCAGTCGGGTGACATCTACTGGGGCACCATGCTCGCCGCCTGCGAAATGCTGCGCACCGGCACCACCTGCTTTGCGGACATGTACTTTGAGCTCGACGAAATCGCCCAAGCGGTGACCGAAAGCGGCATGCGCGCGCAGCTCTCACGCGGGCTGATTAGCGCAAATCGCCACAAGCTCGACGTTGCCACAGACGAAATCAAGCGCCTGCGCAGCGAGCGCATCACCTTTGCCCTCGCGCCGCACGCGCCCTATACTTGTGAACCGGACTTCGTGGCGCAAATCGCCGCACAAGCCAAAGCATTGGACGTGCCTATCCACACGCACTTGGGCGAAAGCCGCGACGAAATCACCCAGCTGCGCGAAAAATACAACATGACCCCGTTCGAGTATATGCACGCCGCCGGGCTGCTTGAGCTGCCCGTGCTGGCCGCGCACTGCGTACACATGACCGAAAGCGACATGCAGCTGGCCGCACGGCATGGCATGAGCATCGTCACCAACCCGGTGAGCAATCTCAAGCTGGGCAACGGCATCGCGCCGCTGAAGCAGATGCTTGAGCACGGCATCAACATCGCCCTCGGCACGGACGGCGCGGCCAGCAACAACAGCCAAAACATGCTGCGCGAGCTGGGCTATCTCTGCCTGCTGCACAAAGGCGTGAACGAAGACGCAGCCTTCATGTCTGCCGCGCAGGGCTTGCAAATCGCGACCCAAGGCGGGAGTAAAGCGCTTGACCTTTACAGCCAAATCGGCTCGATCGAAGCCGGCAAACTCGCGGATTTAACCATGCTCAACTGCGACGGCGTGCACTGGACACCGCAGTCGAACCCACTCGCCGCGCTGTGCTATGGCGCGCAGGGCAGCGACGTGGAGCTGACCGTGGTGCACGGCGAAATCCTGCTGGAGCATGGGCAGTTGACGAAAATCGACGAAGAACGCGTGCGCTACGAGGCGCAAAACATCGCGGAAAGGTTGTGGCAAGCATGAGCCAAATCAAGGACATCGCCCTCGCGCCAGCCGGGCACCAAAAAATCGACTGGGTGCGCCGCAACATGCCCCTGCTGCGCGGCTTGGAGGCGCAGTTCGCCCAAACCAAGCCCTTCGCGGGGCTCAACATTGCGCTGTCGGTGCATCTGGAAGCCAAAACGGCCTATCTGTGCCAAGTGCTTGCGGCAGGCGGTGCAACCATGTGGGTCACGGGCTCAAATCCGCTGAGCACCCAAGACGACATCGCCGCAGCCCTCGCCGAGCAGGGCATGCAGGTTTTCGCGTGGTACAACGCCACCGCGGAGGAATACCACGCGCACATCCGCGAGGTGCTGCGCATCGGTCCGCAGATTATCATCGACGACGGCGGCGACCTCGTCACAGTCATGCACGACGAGTTCCCCGACCTGTGCGAGAATGTCATCGGCGGCTGCGAAGAAACCACCACCGGTATTCTGCGTTTGGCGGCCATGGCGCAGCGCGGCGAGCTGCGTTTCCCCATGATTCGCGTGAATGACGCCGACTGCAAGCACCTGTTCGACAACCGCTACGGCACTGGTCAAAGTGTGTTCGATGCCATCGACCGCACCACCAATCTCATCATCGCAGGCAAGACGGTGGTGGTGGCTGGGTATGGCTGGTGTGGCAAGGGCGTGGCCTTGCGTGCCAAAGGATTGGGCGCGCGCGTGATCGTCACCGAGATCGACCCCATCAAGGGCATCGAGGCCATTATGGATGGGTTTTCGCTGATGAAAATGGAGCAAGCCGCGCCGCTGGGTGATGTGTTCATCACGGTAACGGGCTGCTGCGATGTTGTAAAGGCAGAACACTTTACAGCCATGAAGGACGGCGCAATCCTCTGCAACGCCGGTCACTTTGACGTGGAAGTTAATGTGAAGGCGCTGCAAGCCCTCGCGGTAGCAAAACGCGACATGCGCCACAACATCGTGGGCTATCAAATGCCCAACGGCAACTGGCTGAACTTGCTGGCAGAGGGTCGTCTGGTCAACCTGGCCGCAGGCGATGGTCACCCCGCCGAAATCATGGACATGAGCTTCGCCATCCAGGCGCTTAGCGCGAAACATCTCGCCGACAACCGCGACGCGAAATTCGATGACATGCTGCAGCCTGTCCCGCGTGAAATCGACCTTGAAGTCGCCCGCTGCGCGTTGGTCTTTTGGGGCGGCGAAACCGACATGTTGACCCAAGAACAAGAGAGGTACTTATATGACTCTTGAACGCAACCATGACACTGCACCGCGAAGCGTGCTCATCTCGCCAAGCATGCTCGCCAGCGACTTCTCCCGCATGGGCGAAGAAGCCCGGCGCATGCAAACCGCCGGTGCTGACTGGCTGCATCTGGACGTGATGGACGGTCATTTTGTGCCCAACATCACCTTCGGCGCGCCGATTATCAAAGCCTTGCGTCCGCACTGCGACTTGTTGTTCGACGTGCACCTGATGATCAGCGAGCCGCTCAAGCATCTGGGCGATTTCCTCGCCGCCGGTGCAGATCAAATCACCCTGCACGCCGAAACCCTCACCCGTGCCCAGCTCATGGATGCCATCGTGCAGGTGCGCTCGGCAGGCAAGCGCGTGGGCTTGGCGCTCAAACCGGGCACGCCGCTGCGCCCCATCGTCAACTACCTGCACGAGCTAGACATGATCCTCATCATGACCGTTGAACCCGGCTTTGGCGGCCAGGCATTCATGACGGATATGTTGGACAAAATCAAGCAATTGCGCCGAGAAATCCGCCGCCAAACCCTCGATGTAGACATCCAGGTTGACGGCGGAATCACCAGCGAAACCATCCCACTTGCCTACCAAGCAGGCGCAAACAGCTTCGTCGCCGGCAGCGCCATCTTCAACGCCGCCGATGCCGCACAGGCGATTGCCGAGTTACGAAGCGCGTGTTCTTTTTTTGAAAAAAAAGAACCAAAAAAACTTTAGCCGCTTCGCGTGGGAATTTTTATGGGCGGTGCGTGTAGGGGCGGCAATCTGCCGCCCGTGATGTTTCATCTCGCTTCGCGTGGGGATTTTTATGAGGCACGGATAGACCACAGCGAAGCGACGGAGCTCCACCGCAGGTGGTTAAGCATTAGAATACACGCTTCCCGGTTTAAACGCAATTTTCTTGCGTTGCGGCGGCTGGTGATGCACCCCGCCACCCATGTAGGCGAAACACTGTTGCCCAATTGGCTGCCAGTGTTCGCGCGTTTGCGCGGCGGTGAGCCCGCTTTCGCCGCAGCAGTGTGCAAATTCGCAAAAGAACTGCTGCAGGGTATCCGATTGCTGCGCGGGCGACAACAGCAAGCGATAGCGCAAGCCCTGTTGATACAGTTCGCTTTGACCAAACAAGCGGTCATGCTCACTGTCGTGCATGCGTGCATAGGCCGCCGCACAATCCAGCAACGCATCAATGCTGTCGAACTCAAAGGTAACGAGCAGCTCTTGCTGTTTGCGCAGCACCCGTTGGCTGGGGCAGGGCAGAAGATCAAGCGCGCTTTCGCCGCTTTTGATGGTGAAGAACAAAATGCAGCCGCCGTCAGAGCGGGGCATGGCGTCGATGAGCAGTTGGCCGCTGGGGTCAATGTCGCAGCCGGTGCTTTCGCGCACATGGTCAAGGATAATCCAAATCACGCGGCGTGTGTCCACATCGGCGTAATCGAGGGCATCATAGGTGATGTTGAGCTGCTCCATGTCGTTCGCGTTGAGCTCCACCACCACTTTGCTGCCCGTCAAAGCTTCAATTCTCATAAGCAGGTAGTACCGTCCTTTTTGCATTAGAGCAACGACCACAAAGGGTCGTCGCTGGCGGTCTGTTCGCCGCCCTACTACTATCATATAGAATGGACACGCTGTGTGCAATACAAAGATGTTACCAAAGTTGGAAACACTTAGCGAACATGCATTTTTTTGGGGCGATTTATTAAGCCCATAGGAGTACTCATTATGCCAAAACCAAACCAACAACCCCGTTGGAAACAGCGCCTGGCAACCAATCGCGATGCCCGCCGCTGGAACCTCACCTCACTTGCGCTCACGCTGCCGTTGTTGCTGCTGGGTTATTTTTACTATGGCGTGCCGGCGCTGCATGTGGCGGTGGTTTCGGTGCTCGCTGCCGTGCTCGCGGAGCTTGTGTTCGGGCGCATCTTCCTGCACAAAAACACCTTGGGCGACTGGAACGCCGTGGTCGTTGGGCTGTGGATTGCCCTCATGTTGCCCGCCTTCATCGTCCCGCCGGAGCAATACCAGATGCTCGGCAACTACGCCGTGTGGTACGCCGCGCTGGGCTCGGTGTTTGCCATTTTGGTCGTCAAAATCCCCTTTGGTGGCACAAAGCATATGCCCTTTTCGCCCGCGGCTGCGGGGTTTGCGTTCCTCACGGCATGCTTCCCGCATCGCGTGTTCACCTTTGTGCCAAGCGAAGTCGTCGCCCCCGTGCGCAGCCGCTCCATGGCGCTGTTGCTCAACTTGGGCGAAAACGCCATCACGCCGGATAACCTGCCGCGCATTTTGTTTGGCCACACCGTCGGTCCCATGGGCACAGGCGTGGTGCTGGTGCTGGTGGTGATGCTGGCGGTGATGCTGCTGCTGAAAAGCCGCCGCAGCTATGCCATGGCAAGCGTGGGATTCATCATGGCGGTTGCGGGGCTGGCGTTCTTGTTCCCGCGCATCACGCCCGGTGTGGAGGGCATGACCATGAGCATCCGTGTGGCTTCCATCGGCATGGAGCTGTTCTCGGGCAGCCTGTTGTTTGCGGCAATCTTCTTGCTGCAAGAGCCTTCCACCTTGCCCGGACGCGGATTTACACGCTTGGCGTTTGGCGCACTTGCGGGTGCGGTAGCCATCTTGTTGCGCCGCTTGGGCACATTTGAAGAAAACGTGGTGTTTGCCATTTTGCTGGCCAATGCCATGCTGCCGATGATCTACCGCATTCAAGACGAAGCACTGCAGCAAAAGATTTTCCGTAGAAAACAGAAAACGGAAGAAACGGAGGTCGCCGATGCCCAAGAATAAGAAAACAAAGCGCGAATCGGCGCTGCGTGGTGCATGGCT
>WQRM01000112.1 GCA_009786735.1 Oscillospiraceae bacterium
ATACAACCTCCTCATCGGCGAGCGCACCGCCGAGGAAGTGAAGATTGCCATCGGCAGCGCATTCCCCTATGAGGGCGAAGGCTCAATGTCCATCAAAGGGCGCAACCTCATGGACGGTCTGCCCAAGAGCATTGAAGTTTCCGCCGAGGAAATCCGCGAAGCGCTCATGGAACCCGTCAACCAAATCCTCGACGCCGTGCGCACCACCCTGGAGAAAACTCCGCCCGAGCTCGCCGCCGACATCATCGACCACGGCATCATGCTCACCGGTGGCGGCGCATTGTTGCGCGGTCTTGACCACCTGTTGCAACACGAAACCAAAATCCCCGTCAACGTCGCCGAGAATCCCCTTGACTGCGTCGTAGACGGCACCGGCATGTGCCTGGATTACGCGCACCTGTTCCGCACGAATGTGGAGTAGACCTTTTTGTTGGCATCAGCAGAATGATGAACGGCGGATTGTTTGCCGTAGTCACCGACAGAAGTCGCACCCCCAGTCGTCGCGCCACATGGCATGAATGAGCAGGACTTGGTTCGCGACGACAGCCCCCGCGTAAACGCGAGGGCCGCTCAAGAAACGACTTTATCAAACCCTCTGCGCACCGCCACCCTGGACGGCTCCACCGCGTGCGGGGGAGCTGGCGTCGCGAACCAAAACTTGCGGCTTAATACAACTTGGCGCGGCGACTGAGGGGGCGAAGTCTACACCCACCACCTGTAGGGGCGGAGATTACGCCGCCCGAACCCTTAAGCAAGCGCATGATTCCCAAGATCATACAAGGATACAAAGCTGCCGTCACTCGCAAACTCGGCTTCTCGCTTTGGCAACGCTCTTATTTTGACAACATCGTAAAAAGCGACGATGAACTGCAAAATATTCAACGCTACATCCAGAACAATCCCGTCACGTGGGAGCAAGACCGTTTTTTCTGCAAGCTCACCGCCTATCATCGCCCATAATCCCCCCAACGAGGTATCCATGAACCGCATCCTCAAATCCCCCGCCACCCGCGCGCTCGCGCTTGTGCTCGCCATGCTGTTGCTTGGCGGGCTGTTGCCGTTTTTTGCGCGGGGCACAGCCAGCCCCATCAGCTCGGCGGTTGGGGTAGTCACCTCGCCGCTGCAGACCGCCGCCGCCTGGGTGGCCAATGTCGCGCGGGACATCGCAGCGCCGTTCTCCTCCGCCGCCTATCTGCAAAACCTCGTTGACCAACATGAGGCCGAAATCGAAGCCCTGCGCGTGCAGCTCATCAACTATCATGATGCCATCCAGCGTGCCGCACGTTACGCCGAGCTGCTCGAGCTCAAAGCCGAGCACACGCATTGGCAGTTCCAGCCCGCCGCCGTCATCGGCACAGAGCACGCAGCCGGAGCGGTCATTGCCTTCACGCTCAACCGCGGCAGCCTGTCGGGCATCCGTGCGGGCATGCCGGTGATTCGCGGGTCCAACTTGGTTGGTGTCATCGCCGAAGCCGGACTCACCACCGCCACCGTGCACACGGTGTTTAACCCTCACGTGAACATCGCGGTCTACGAAACCCTGTCCAACGAAATTGGGGTCGCCAACGCCACGCCCGAGCTCGCCATGCAGGGCTACACCGCCATCACCCAGCTTGACCTCACCACGCCCATTGCCGCAGGCAGACTCATCGCCACCAGCGGTTTGGGCGGCATCTTCCCCCGCAATCTCATCGTCGGCACCGTCACCCGCATGGAGCCTGGCGCGCAATATCTTCACCTCACCGCCGTCATCGCGCCCGCGCTTGATTTCACCACCCTGCGCGATGTCTTTGTGCTCACGGAACAATAAGGCGCGGTTGTGTTACTTTTTTTGCAGAAAAGCAACCAAAAAACCTATGCCGCTTCGCGGTGGGGTTTTATGGCATGCGCGTGTAGGGGCGGCAACTTGCCGCCCGTGAATTTCCTCTCGCCCGCGTCAGCAGCTTGGCCTCGGGCCACATTACGCGTAGGGGTGAGCTCTGCTCGTCCGCATCTACAACAAACAAACACATGAAAACAACCTCCGATAAACGCAACCGAATCCTCCGCCGCACCGCGCTGGGCGCACTGGTGCTCATCACAGCTATGGCGCAGTTTGTGCCATGGCTGCCTGTGGTCTACGGCGCGCGGGCGTTCCCGCTGCTGGTGCTGGTTGCGGCAATTGCCTACTACGACCAGGCCGCCTCTGCCGTGGTCTACGGCGCACTCGTCGGCGCGCTGTGGGACATCGCATCCCCACGCGGCACCTACCACGCCATTTTTCTCGCCATCGCCGCGTTTTTCTGCGCCATGGGTGTGCGCTATTTCTTCAACCGCAACAAGGTGTCCAAAGTGCTCATCCCCGTTGCCCTCACCGCGGTTTACGTCTTCCTGCGCTGGGCGCTCGACACCCTCGCCCGCCCCGATATCACCTTCGCACAAAACACCACCATGCTCCTGCGTGAAACCCTCCCCTCCCTCGGCTACACCCTCCTCTTCGCCCCGCTGATGTTCACCCTCGTCAGCCTCATCGTGCGCCGCACCTCGCGCCGCCAACAACGCGTGCTGGCGGAGTGAGGCGAGACGCGCGAAGTATTCTTTTTTGCAAAAAAGAACCAAAAAACCTAGCCGCTTCGCGTGGGGATTTTGATGGGCGGCGCGTGTAGGGGCGGCAATCTGCCGCCCGTGATGTTTCATCTCGCTTCGCGTGGGGATTTTGATGTGTTGCGCAGGTGTAGCCAAAGCCCCCCTCGCCGAGGGGGGAAAGGCCGTCGNAGGCGGCCAGGGGGGAGTGCTCCTGTAGGGGCGGCAATTTTGCCGCCCGAACCCTAAACTCCCTCCCGCCCAAACCCTATACTTCCTCCCCGCTCAAACCCTATATTCTCTCCCACCCACGCGCCGACACACCCTCTCCATCTAACATCTAAAATCTAACATCTGAGGTCTAACATCATGAACCTCCAAAAGCTCCGCCTGCGCACGTTTGTCATCATCGGTCTGATTGTCGCCATCCTCTCGGGCTTTATTGTGCAGCTGTTCGCCCAGCAGATCGTGCGCGGCGAATATTACGCCGACATCGGTCAGCGCATCGTCACCACTGCGCCCATCGCGCCCGCGCGCGGCGTGATCCTCGACCGCAACGGCGTGCCGCTGGTGTTCAACGAAACCACCACGGCGCTGGTGTTTGAAGCCCCGTTTTTCCCCAGCCGCGAAAACGAGGATGCCGCTTATCGCCCGCAACAAACGCTGCGCAACGAGGTCTTGGTTGCCTTGCTGGCGCTGTTCGCCGAGCACGACGCCGAGTGGGTAGACATGCTGCCGCTGACGCTCGACGACTACGGCAACCCGCAGTTCGAGCAATACCGTGAAGAAGACATCGCCCGCATGAAAGAGCGCGACTTCCTGCATCTCAACGAATGGGCAAGCGCGCGTGAAGCCTTCCACGCCCTGCTCGCACGCTTCGACCTGCATGATTTCGAGCCGCAGCTCGCGCGCAACATCGCCTCCATCCAATACAACATGTGGCGCATGGAATACCGCGTCGGCGTGCCCTATGTTTTCGCCCATGATGTCAGCCCCACCATTGTGTCTTATGTGCTGGAGAACCACCAGCTCTTCCCCGGCGTGCGCACCCAAGCGATGCCCGCGCGCCAGCACCTCAGCGGCACGCTTGCGCCGCATACCCTCGGTCGCGTCACCGGCATCAACGCCGCTGACCACGCGCGCCACCGCGACAGCGACCGCCCCTATCGCCTCACCGACGATTACGGCGCATTCGGTCTTGAGCGCGCCGCCCAACCTTACCTGCGCGGTCGCGAAGGTCTCATGACCATCACCGTCAACCACAACACCGGCGAAACCACGCAGGACATCACCACGCCACCTGTGCCAGGCTACACCGTCGTCACCACCATCGACTCCGGCCTGCAAGCGATGATCGAGGAATACTTCCCCGCCAGCATGCACAACAACCCGCAGCGTCGGCATCCCGGCGTGCCCGTGGGCGGCGCGATCGTGGTCATGTGCACCCGCACCTTCGAGGTCCTCGCCTCCGTCAGCTACCCCAGCTTTGATGTCACCGAATACGCCGTGAACTTCGCAGAACTCCACGGCAATCCCCGCACCCCCCTGCTCAACCGCGCCCTCATGGGTGCATACGAACCCGGCTCAACCATCAAAGCCACGCTATCTCTGGCGGCTCTGCAAGAGGGCATCATCACCCCCACCTGGTCGATTCGCTGCACCGGTGTGTATCACTTCGGCGGCACTACCTTCCGTTGCCCACAGGTGCGCTTGCATCGCGGCAACCCGGTCAATGTTCGGCGCGCGATGATCGACAGCTGCAACTTTTTCTATTATCACATGGGTCGCCAAATGCGCTACGCCCAAATCAACGCCTACCGCATGGCGCAAGGTCTCGGCGTGCCCACCGGCGTGGAGCTCCCCGAGACCCTCGGTGTCATGGACAGCCCCGAGTTCCGTGCCAGCCGTGGCCAAACCTTTTATGAAGGGCTCAACCTGCTCACCGCCATCGGGCAAGGCAACCTGTTCACGCCCATTCAATTGGCCGTGAGCACCGCCACCATCGCAAATTTTGGCGAGCGGCTTTCCGCCAGTTTCATTCATTCGGTGCGTCGCCCCGGCTCAAACGAGATCATCCGCATCAACGAGCCCGAAGTCCTCAGCCGCACCGGCATCGAGCGCCGCCACTACGAGTTTATGCACGATGTCATGCGTGACAGCGCCAACCATCCCGGCACGCTCGTCCAGCGTTACTTCAGCAATCTGCCCGTGCGCGTTGCCGGCAAAACCGGCACCAGCGAGGTCTATCGCGTCATCAACGGGCGCAACACGCTCACGTCCAATGGCTTGTTCATCTCCTTCGCGCCCTACGATAACCCCGAAATCGCCGTCATCGGCATCGGCGAAGGCGGGCGCGGCTCGGCCATCGTCATCCCCACCGTCGCCCAAATCTACGACTTCTGGTTCAACCAAAACCACCTCAACGCCCCCGCCCGCGAGAACGTTCTGCTGTAGCACAAGGCGCATGTCGCGTGAGTTTTGCAACTTTTTTGAAAAAAAGTTGCGCAAAAAACTTCAGCCGCTTCGCGATTGATTTTTATGAGCTGTGTAGGTGTCGCCAGAGCCTCCCCCTTGGGGGAGGAAAGCGCGTCGTTAGACGTGCAGGTGGGGGTGTCGCACGCAAAGAACTTCAGCCGCTTCGCGGTGGATGATTTAGGCTCTTTTAGACAATTGTATTGACGTTTTTTTGTTTCGGGCGGCGCGCCCGCCGCCCCTACAGGTGGATGTCTCCTGCAAGGCGATGTCAAGCCGCAACATGTAGGGGTG
>WQRM01000113.1 GCA_009786735.1 Oscillospiraceae bacterium
GTCAGTGCGCCCGGCGCGGGGTTGAGCACGCTGCAACACAGCAGCTCCGGGTGTGGCGCGGGGCGCAGTTTGCCCTGCTCGCCCGTGCAGATTTCCACCGTGATGCCGTCTTTCGCCCGCCGAAACGTGATGCCCTCCAGCGGCACATTCCAGAGGGCTGCGGGTTCGCCGTCTTCGCGCAGCACCAGCTCGCCGATTGCCGTGCCGTAGGTCAGCAGCTGCTCAAAGTAGCTGTTCACGAACGCCGCGATGCCGCGCTGTGTGCCGCCCACGCTGATCATGTCCAGCATGTCGTTGAGCCGATGTTGCACGGCTTCGTCCTCGCAAATCACCGTGAAGCCGCCCACCAAACGCACCAGTCGCATGATTGCCGCGTCGATAATCGGCACGGCTTCACGCAGCCCGCGATACAGTGCAGCATGTGCGGCGGGCATGCGGGTTTCGCCCGCCCACACCGCTTGCTCGCTGCCGAAGCCGCCGTCGGCGCTGCTGCGCGCCAACCCGCCCATCAGCCCATCATAGGCCTTGCGACGCGGGCGGTCAGTGCCTCTTGCCCATTTGCCCTCACCCGAGGGCTTGTCTTTCTTTCTCGCCACCACCTGCGGTGGGGCTCCGTCGCTTCGCTGTGTTCTATCCACAGCCCTGCGACGCGCTTGTTTTTCTTTCGCCATCGTTTCCTCCTTCGTTTAATCGCTTCGCGAACACCACCCCGCCCCTGCGGGGCACCCCTCCACGGAGGGGAATTGCTCACCTCCAGCAGACGGTTGGTATTCCCCTCCGTGGAGGGGTGGCGCCGCGAAGCGGTGACGGGGTGGTTTAAAAAAGCTACCGCCGCACACTCCCCGCAAAAAATCCATCCTCGCTGCCGCGCAAACCGAACTCCGTGGCAACAAAGTAGCGCACATCGTCCATCGCGTGGTCATACTCCTTGCGCGGCGCGTCGCGTCCACCGCCGCTTTCCCAGGTGTAAGCCCCGAACTCGCGGATGCAATCGCCGCAACTCGCGTGGAACTTCAGCCTGCCATCCCTGAGCTTATCCGCCACCAAGCGGATGCCCGACACCACGTCGTTCTTGCCTGCCAGCACGGTGAAGCGCCCGTGCCGCCGAATGCACTCGATGAAGCTCGCTGCGCTGGGGTCGCACACCACATAGCTGATTTGTCGCTCGCCCGCAAGTTGCTCCAGTGCGCGGTAATGCTCCTCGTCGGTGCGTTGCATGGCGTTGGCGCGTGAGTCCCAGTAATACTCCGCCAGACGCACCCACGTGCCGTCGTCGGCCTCGCCCCACAAGCCGAACGAGCTGGGGTTCACCGTGCCGTAGTCGCAACTGATGACATGCTTGCCGCAGCGGGGCCGTTCGCTGGTCACATGCACGCCGGGGTCGAACATCGGATACACGAGACCCTCGCTGCCCGCCCAGATGCCCTCCACAAAGCGCTTGTAGAACGCGCCGCTGTAGAGAACCTTGTAGCGGTTGCGGATGGCGGGGTCCAGGCTTGGGTTGTCGTCCATGGTGAAGTGCATGTGCAGCGCGTTTTTCTCCTCGGTTTTCAGCACCCATTCGCGATAGAACCAGTGTTGCGGATACTCCGGGTTGCAGTTGAACCACAGCTTGCTGCCCGTGACCGAACAACGCGCAATCGCTTGTTCCACAAAGCTGCGCGGCATCAGCGCCACTTCGTCAAACAGCACGCCGGCGAGGGTCATGCCTTGGATGAGCGCGGCCGAGCCTTCGTCTTTGCCGCCGAATAAGTACACGCGGTTGCTGTGCCCGCCAAAGGTAATGTCCAGGTAGTTTTTGCTGATTTTTTCCTCGCAGTCAAAGCCCAATCCGCGCAGTGTTGGCAGCATGGGCGTGACGATATTTCTTCTCAATGAGGTCATCGTCTTGCCGCAAATGGCGAACGCTTGCCCGTTGAATTGGTGCGAAAACCAGCCAAAGAACCCCACACACATGCTCAGCGTTTTGCCGGAGCGCACCGCGCCATCACAAACGAGTGCGTCGCGCTCGGCATGCGGACTGTGCCTGTGCCACCAGTTCATTGCCGTTGCCTGGTTTTTTGAGAACTGCACAAATTTGATAATCCGTTTCACCTCCCTTGCTTAATTCGCAATTCGTAATTCGTAATGCGTAATTGTTGTGGCCGCTGGCGCGGCATTTCAATCGCGCGAAGCGCAACCAAAATTAAGCATTAAGCACTAAGAATTAAGCATTGTGAATTGACTTCTCGATCGCGTCGTAGAACATTTTCACCCCCTGCGGCACCTGCGCCAGCCCGCCCACCTCCACCAGATGGCGCATGGCGTCGAAGCGGTTGTAGAATTTGATGGTGATGTTGCCGCCCATCTTCGCCCGGGTAATTTCGCTGATGTTGAACACGTCAAGTTTCTCCAATTCTTGCCAGCTCACATCCTCGTCCATGAACAGCAATTTCAGCGCATCATTGCCCTGCCCAAACGCCAATTTTCGGTAGCCATTTAGCACGTCTTCCAGCTGCGATTTTTCCGCCACTCGTAATCACCCCCTCCATATAACCCAGCAAAACCCCATTTTTCGCGCACTTTTTTGCGCGAAAATGGCGATTTTCGGAAAAAAAGACAAAATTTCCTGTTTTTTTTTAAAATACAGAAAAATTTGTCTTGCATTTTTGTGCGGTTTGTGTTATCCTATACGGTGAGGTATGCTCTGATGAACGTGCTGTTTTTGTGCACCGGCAACACCTGCCGAAGCCCTCTGGCTGCGGCTCTGCTCGGCGCACCATTTTTGACCAAATCCGCGGGCATCGCCGCATGGCCGAGCGCCCCTGCCAGCGCGCACAGCGTTGCCGTTGCCGCCGACTTTGGCTGCGATATTTCGTCACACGTGGCGCAACCGCTGACCCGCGAACTGCTCGCTTGGGCGGATGCCGTGGTCTGCCTGGCGCGCAACCATGCGCTCGCCGTTGCCGACCATGTGCCGCACACCAAGCTGCGCATCTTGGGCGGCGGGGTTAGCGACCCGTTCGGCGGCACGCTGGAGGACTACCGCGCGTGTGCGGCGCAAATGCAGGCGGCGATGCCGGCTTTGGCGCGAGACCTCGACTGCATGGCGCAGATCATGCCTACCACAAGTGAGCACTTGCCCGCGCTCGCGCGGCTTGAACCTGTGGCGGAAAGCGTGCTGCGCGAAAAACTCGCGCTGGAAAGCTGCCACATGCTCACGGCGCTGTACCCCCACCGCCCCTGCGGGGCACCTCCCCCAAGGGGGGGGCAAACAGCCGACTGCGCTGACGCTTCTCGTTCGCTTATCGCGGGCAACATCTATGTGGATGAAATCGCGGGCGTTGCGGAGGTGAGCAGCCTAGCCGTGTTCGCGGCATATCATCGGCAGGGCATTGCCAACAAGTTGCTCGCCCAAGCGGAGCTCAACGCGGCATTGCGCGGCTGCACGCATGTGCATCTCGACGTGCGTGAAGGCAATGTTGCCGCGCGCGCTTTATATGAAAAGCGTGGCTACCGGGTCGTGGGCAGCCGACCGAGGTTTTACACCAAGCCCACGGAAGATGCAATACTGATGACCCTAGAAATTAGATGAGATTTGCTTAAAGCACAGCGAAGCGATGAAGCCCCACCGCAGGTGGTGCAATATTGATGACCCTAGAAATTAGATGAGCAATTCTCATGACGTTGGAGATACGATGATTATATTGGCGTTTGAAACGTCGTGCGACGAAACCGCTGCCGCCGTGGTGCAAGATGGTCGCACTGTGCGCAGCAGCGTGGTGGCCAGCCAGATTGATGCCCACGCGGTGTTCGGCGGCGTGGTGCCCGAAATCGCCGGACGCATGCACATGCAGTGCATCGCGCAGGTGCATCGCGAAACCCTCGCGCAGGCAAAGCTCACGCTGGACGACATCGATGCCGTTGCCGTCACCCACGCGCCGGGTCTGGTGGGCGCACTGCTGGTGGGGCTGAACTTCGCCAAAGGGCTGGCCTACACCACGGGCAAGCCGCTGATTGCCGTGCACCATCTGCGTGCACATGTGGCGGCGAATTATCTCACGCATCGTGAGCTTGAACCGCCGTTTCTGTGCTTGATTGCCAGCGGCGGACACACGCACATCGTGCACGTGCAGGACCACACGACCTTCGCTGTGATGGGCAAAACCCGCGACGATGCTGCAGGCGAAGCCTTGGACAAAACCGCCCGCATGCTCGGCCTGCCCTACCCCGGCGGCATGCACTTGGATAAACTCGGCGAAGGCGGCGACCCCAAGGCTTATACCTTCCCGCGTCCGAAAGTGGACGGCGTGGACTTTAGCTTCAGCGGTCTCAAGACGGCTGCGCGCAATGCAATTCACAATGCGCAATGCGCAATGCGCAATGAAGATTTCGCGGCAAGTTTTCAGCTGGCGGTGGCGAACTATCTGTGTGACAACACGCTACGTGCCGCCGCAGAGCTTGGCTGCCGCAAGATTGCCCTCGCAGGCGGCGTGTGTGCAAACAGCGTGCTGCGTGCCGAGATGCAACGCCGCTGCGCCGCCAATCAACTTGACCTTTTCATGCCCGAACTGCGCTGGTGCGGCGACAATGCCGCCATGGTTGGCGCACAGGCTTTTTATGAACACCGCGCCGGCAACGTGGCCGGCAAGACGTTGAACGCACTGCCCAATTATCCAATTTAACCGTTGGATGAAAATAAAACAAGGGAACGTAAAAAAAGGAGAACCACCATGAAAAAAGTCATCGCGCTAGCCTGCATGCTCGTCTTCACCTGCGCCGCTGCCATTGCCTTGATGGCGTGGCCCGCCCAAGCTCAACTGCAAAATGACCTTGCCGCCGAGATGTTTGCGCTCACCAACGCACACCGTGTGAGTGTTGGTCTGCCTGCACTGCTGCATGGCGGCGCCAGCGCACAAGCTGCCGCAAACACCCGCGCAGCGGAGATCCACCTGCTCACTCGCCAGCAAATTGACGACCACGAACGCCCCAACGGCGATAGCTTTGTCTTTTTGCTCATGGACTACGGTCTGCCCAGCACAAATTCCAACGAAAACCTGTTGCCCAGCCAAATTTCGTCAAGTGCTTCCGCGGCGCTGGGTCGCTTTCTCGACTCAACCGCGCACCGCAACACCATTCAGCGTGCGCTTTACACGCACATGGCCGTTGGTGTGTATGAACACAACGGGCGGTTCTACTGGGTGCAGTTTTTCCTCACCTTCACGCCGGGAAGCTTCCCTGAGACCACTGCGCCGGGCGGGGTGACCACCACGACGACCACGACAACCACTACCACTGCGACAACTGCCGCCACAACGACGGCTGCAACGACTGCCGCCACAACAACGG
>WQRM01000114.1 GCA_009786735.1 Oscillospiraceae bacterium
CGCCAATCCATCGCGCCGTTGAGCCCAAGCCGCCGCCCGGGAATCTGCCGCCGCCATCGGGGCGTCCGTGCACGCGACGGTCGGGGTTTGCGCGCGCTTGCGCTTCGTGGGTTAGCATGCGGCTGTCGCCCAAAAATCCAGGGAAGAGGTTGTTCGTGCCGCCTGCAAAAAAGCTGTCGTCCAGCATCGCCACCATATCTTCGGGCAGCTGGTTGCGGTTGGTGATGCGCTGAAAATTCACCGACGTATACGTGGGCTGACGATCTTTAATCTGCTGCATCACCGCGGCATACTCCGCCAAAATCGCCGCATTCCCCACCGGCAGCGGCGGGCGGTCGTTGTCGTCATCGTTGTCGTCGTTCACCGTGGCGTCGGCGGGCAACACGTCCTCGTCCGGCTCGTTGTCGTTATCCACCTCGTTGTCGTTGTCCTCTTCAGGCTCGGTGTAGGCCTCCGTGTACGCCTCGGTGGTGGTTTCGTCGTTGCCGTTGACATAAGCAGCTGTGCCGCACGCAGCGAGCACCATCACCAGCGCCATCAACAGGGCAAGCAATGCAAGGGGCAGTTTTTTCATGCGAATTCCTCCCTAACTATCGTCGCGTTGTTCAAATTGCTCTTCGATTTCGCGGGCGTATTCTTTTTGGGCTTGCAGCGCGGCGTGGCGGCGTTCGCCCAGCTCGGCGTACATCACAGCGCGCTCTTTTTTGCCAATGTTATAGAAAAACTGCGGAATGGTCGCCAGCAGCGCAAACGACTGCGGAATCAGTGTGGTCATCAGCCAGATGCCATCCGCAGTGTCGGGCGGTTGGTTTTGAAAATCGGCACCAACGCGAAAACCAAACCAGTGCATGATGAAATCCGTGACGGCGCGACCGATGATGCCCATGATTTTGCTCGGCACGCCGCGCAGCATGCCCACCATCGCCTCGCTGCGGAAGCCGTTCTTCCACTCACCATAGTCGATCACTTCGTTGCGAATTTCATCCGGAATCACCTGCGCAGCCCCCCAGAAGGTCATGCGCACCATGTCATAAACCATGTATACCGCAATCATCGGGCCGATGCGTGCATACATGCGGTAGTAGCGGTATTGCCCGCCCGGCGAGTACGTGCCTCGCGTGGGAATCATGCCGAAGAAGTAGATGAGAATGAGAATCGGTCGCCCAATGGAGCGCGACACCACCCACAGCACCTTTGTGCTCATCACGCGGCGCAGCTTGCCGATATACGAATAGCTGATGGGGCTGATAATCGCCCCCGGAATGCCGTACAACGTGCCGAAGTTGCGCAAATCCAAAATCGCGCTGGTGTAGGTGCCCATTTGGTCGTTCACGCGCACGCCTTCCAGCATTTCGTGCAGCACAATCATCAGCAGCGGTCGGTTGCCCTTGAGCGCACTGAGCGATTCGCGGAACGTCGGCGGTTTCTCTTGCTTTTGAATGTTCGCCACGCCAATCACGCGTTCTTTGCTCACCGAGGCGAAGTAAATCCCCAGCAGCCCGCCCAAAATCACCGTGCCAATGCCAAAGCCCGCGAACATGCGGCGCATGCTCACTTCTTGTGCCATGCGTTGGGCGGTGGTGTATGCCGGGCGGCGCGAAATCACGTCAGCCACAAAATCACGCAAGGTGTTGATGGGGCTCGACCCCACCGAGAAAAACCGCGCCTTGGTGATCAGCGAAAGCCGCTCTTCCGGGTCAGCGGTGATGTTGGCTATCATGCCGATGGTGGCGATGTTCCACAGCGTGTCGGCAAGGTCATTGAAGATGCGCAGGATCACCCACAGCACTAGCTTCGTCAGCAGCGTGCCGCCGGGGTCGTAGGCCTCCCAAAAGAACACGGGTAGCATCGCCATCGCCACGCTCATCAGCGGCGCATAAATCGAAAACGCCAGCAACAGCGGCCTAAACTTGCCCCAGCGCGTGCGGATTTTCTCCACCGCGGTGGCCAGAATCAGGTCACTGAAGATGTCGCCGATGGCCACAACAATGTTGCCGGTGCCCTGCAGCGCACGGTTGAGTCGCAGCGTGCGATCCAGCCATTCCTGGTGGTTGCCGATGCGAAACGGCATGTCGCGCGCAGACTCAAACGCCACCAAACCGAAGGTTTCCTTGAAACTCACGGTGCGGCGGAACTTTGGCGGTTCGGGTTGTTCGTCATTGGTTTGCACGGGTTGTTCTTTTTCCTGCAAGGTCTGTTTTGCCATGTGACTCCCCCCGTCTAACTATATGCTGCTTCTATTGTAACATATCCGACGAAAATTGCAAGCCTTTTTTTAAATTTTTAGTATCAGGTGTTCGCAGTTTCTTCTTCTAATTGTGTTTCGGTGATGTTTCTGCGGGCAACTAGGTCGGCCTCCACTTGGTCGCGCAAGCTGTCGGGATAATTCACCAGCAGCAGCGGAATGAGCGACAAAACCAAGCCAATCGCCGGCCCCATGCGAAACGCCGGCCACGACCATCGCTGGAAGTGCGCGTTTTGCGGCAAGCGAGCGTCGGTGTATTCCGGGTTGTGTTGCAGCCACGCGAGCGTCACCGTGGCGATAAACCGCCGAATTGCGCCGCCGAGCTTGCTCATGAAGTTGCGGATGCTCATGGTGATGCCCTCGGTGCGGTGTCCGGTTTTCCACTCCACGTAGTCCACGCTGTCGCTGAGCATGCTGCGCTGGGCGATATTGAACAGACTGTTGGGCAGGTGCGAAATGCCGTCAAGCAGACTCACCAACACCATAGCTTGCCAAGTGCGTATACCAATAAAGAAGCCGATGACTTGCGCCAAAATGGCGGTGACGCGACCGATGATCAAAATGCGTTTCATGCTGCCCACGCGGTCGGCGATTTTCAGCGCAAAGGGTTTGAGCAACAAACCAGGAGCGCCGAACACCACCGTGAAAATCGGGAACAAAACGGTAGGGCGCACTTCAAACAAGCCCAGCACATTGTAGGCTGCCATGTCTTGGAACATAAAGAATTGCGAGATGTTCGGCGTGGCGGACTCTAAAATGCGCACCAGAAAAAACAGCAGCAACACATGGTTGTGGCGCACACGATACACGTTTCGCGCAAGCACCTTGATCACGTCGCTGCGCTTGCGCTCCGGCTCGGGCAAACTGTGCACCCGCTCTTTCATCTGCAGGGCGAATAGCGTCAGCAGTCCGCCGCCAATGCACAGCACCAGCGCAAACATGAAATATATCTGCTGTTGCGTGAGCCCAAACTCGCCACCGCCACCAAGCAGCATCATAATCGCGCCCGGCAGCAACCCGCCCAGCGACGCGCCGATGTCTGCCCATTGCACGGTGCGCGCGCTTTGGCGGGAGCTTGGGTGAATGGCGGCGGTCATGCCCCACAGCGCGGAGTCGTGAAACGAGTAGGTGATGTCCCACAGGATGTATACGACAGCCACGTAGATCGCTGCAATGGAAGGCGTCATGCCCCAGTTGATAAACAGCAAGAATGAAAACAGCGCAATCAGCGGCGCAGTGAACTTCATCCACGGCAACAGCTTGCTGCCGTCTTTGAAACGGTGCCGGTCCACAATCGCCCCGGCGATGGGATCATTGATGGCATCGAATGCGGAGGTCAAGCCGATGATAGCCCCCACCCTCACATGGCTGATGCGCAGCACGTTGATGCAAAAGTGCATGAACTGGTCGCCGGTGGCCATGCTGAAAACTTGGTTTTGCCCGATGAGCGAAACCGCTAGGCTGCTGAGCTCACGGCGCGGGATATCCTCGCCATCGGGTTGTTCCGGCTCGCGGTTGCGCAGCCAGCGCACGGGGTGGCGCAGGGCTCGGCTTTGGTAGTCGGTCAGTGCCATGGTGTAGCCTCCTTTTTGTTTGCGCTCGCCGCGCAGGCGTTACTTTTCTTGCAAAGAAAAGTAACCAAAAGAACTTTACGTCGCTTCGCGGGGACTGTTTTATGGGCTGTGTAGAGAAAGCCGCTTGTCTATGCGTTGCCGAAATATTCCGCATTTGCGCGGATATACGCAGCCAGGTGGGTATCTATATCGGCGCAGGCATGGTCAAACTTTGCGTCAAGCTCTTGTTCAGCGTCAGCTTGCTCGGGCGTGTCGTCATCATCCAGAACGTCGCCGTTTTCATCGTACCGCTGCGCGAAAAACGCCTCGGCTTGCGCGAACACGTCGGCTGCCTCGTGCATGCCCACCACCGCATAGCCCTCCTTGGCGGCAGGGACAAACTCAGGCATGTCGCCAAAAATGTGGTCTAACCCGCCGTTCATCGCGCAATTGTATACAGTGGAGCAAGCAGCGACATACTGGCAAGGCTTGGGCGCGGTGTGCAGCGCATCGCGATATTTCTCTTCCGCCCACATCCCCGCATGAATGTGCAGCGCATTGTCTGTCATACTGGGGATGCTCTCCCTACAAAATGCACGCTGTGTTTCGCGATAGTTCTGCATATTGTTTATTATTTTCTGTTGCATCTCTGGGCTGAGGTTTGAATTTCGTATCATCTCTGGGGTCAAGACAGGCTTATGCTGCATTTCTGGACTTATAGCACGCTTGCGCTTACGTTTCCAAAACATCCTCTTCCCTCCGCAAATTGTCGATATTGCGCCCCAGCACCGCCCGCCCGCGCCACGCATAGGTGCGGTCTTCGATGGGCGTGGTGTGCGTGAGTTCGGCGATTGGGTCGTGCAAAAACTCCGGCAGCGGCGCGATGTTCGCTCCACGGTTGTGCGGGCAAACTTGCTGGCAGATATCACAACCCCAGGCGCTGTGCATGGCACGCAACTGCGCGGCGGCAAGCTCGCTGGGCGGCTCTTTACGCTGCGAGATGTAGGATAAACACCGCGTTCGGTCGAACTGCGCATGCCCCAGCGCGCCCGCCGGGCAAGCTTTGCTGCAACGCCCGCAGTCACCACAATTGCGCATTGCGCATTGCGAATTATGCATTGTCGGCAACGCAGCTGACGTGACAATCTCGCCCAGCACCACCCAGCTGCCGAACGGCTCGGTAATCAGCAGGTTGTGCCGCCCGCGCACGCCGAGTCCCGCGTGCACGGCAAGGTCAACCTCGGGCAGCGGCGAGTGGTCGCTGAAATGCGCGAACTCGTCGTCGGGGTAGTGCTCGCGCAGCAACTTGCAGGCTTGTTCAAGCCGAGCGCCCACCACGTGGTGATAGTCCCGCACCACGGCGAAACGCGCAACGTTGCGGCCGGCGTAGTGCTCGTCGGGCAGCAGATAGGGAACCGCTGCGAC
>WQRM01000115.1 GCA_009786735.1 Oscillospiraceae bacterium
GGGATAGTGCCGCACATTGCGCACGTGCGCGAAAGCAATGCGGTCGCAATAGCGGCGCACGATGTCCGCCACGTTGTTTTTCGGGTCAGCGCTGAAGCTGCCGGAGCACAGCGACAGGCAGTTGTGCGGGTCATCCACCATGCTTAGCAGGCGCGCGATGGCGGGTTCGTCCACAATCAAGCGCGGCAGACCGAAGATGTCCCACGGCGGGTCGTCGGGGTGGATGGCCATGACCACGCCGCACTCGCGGCACACGGGCATGAGCGCGTCAAGGAAATACTTGAGGTTGTTCCACAGCTGCTCTTTGGTTACGCCTTGGTAGGCGGCGAACAACTCGTCCAGGCGTGCCATGCGCTCAGGCTCCCAGCCGGGGAAGGTGTTGCCCTCCTGCTGCTTGCTGAGGATGTACTCCGCCATTTCCTTGGGGTCATCTTGAATCTTGTTTTTCTCATAGTACAGCGCCGTTGAGCCGTCTTCAAGCGGGAAGAACAGCTCGGTGCGCGTCCAGTCAAAAATCGGCATGAAGTTATAGCAGATGACCTTCACGCCGAACTCGCTTAAGTTGCGGATGGTCTGGATGTACGCCGCGATGTGTGCGTCACGGCTGGGCAGGCCGATTTTGATGTCGTCGTGGATGTTCACGGACTCCACCACGTCTAGGTTAAAGCCGTGGCTGGTGATTTCCTGCGCCACTTGCGCGATTTCGTGCTTCTGCCAAACCTCGCCGGGCATTTTGTTGTGCAGCGCCCAAACAATGCTGGTGACGCCGGGGATCTGCTTGATGTCTGCCAGGCTGATGTTGTCGTTGCCCGAGCCGAACCACCGAAAACCCATTTGCATGCTGTGAACCTCTTTTCTGTTTGTGTTATCGTTATTATAGCACATCGTGGGGGTTGCGTCAACCATCTGCGTTTTAACGCCCGGTTTGGGCGGGTGGTGTTTTTCGGACGAGCACAGGTCGTCCCTACGAGCACGAGACCCGCTCCGGTCGCTCCGCGAGCCTTCCTCAGTCACGCGCGGCGCGTGCCAGCTCCTTCCAGAGGAAGGAGCTAAGGATTAAGCGGTGAACGACATCAACGCTTTCGGCTGCAAGCTCCCGACCTCGGGTCGGGTGAGGGAGGCGTGCGGAGCACCCCTGCGGGCACGTCGCTTCGCTGTGGTCTATCATCATCTGATGAAGATGAACGGGCGGCAGATTGCCGCCCCTACACGCGATGCCCATAAAAATCCCCCACGCGCGTAGCGCGACTAAAGTTCTTTTGGTTACTTTTCTTTCAAGAAAAGTAACACACCCCGCGTCAAAATAGCCTGAGCTGCCGATCCCCATAACCAGCTTGGTAGGCGCGCGTGATGTCGCACATTTTCGTCAGCAGCCCCAGCCGCGAGCACTCCACGTTGAAGGCGTGCCAGAGCTTTTTCGCGTGGGGCGAGGGCAGGTTGTAGCTGTTGCCGAACTGCCGGGCATACTTTTGCTTGAGACCCGGAAATTCTTCGTCGAGCTTGGCGAGGAAGTGCTCGCGGTTGCCGTCACGCAGGGTGCTGCCCATGGTGGCGAAGACGTAACGCGCGCCGGCTGCTTTGGCTTGGCGCAAAATGCCCACAACATTGTCCACGTCATCGTTAATGTACGACAAAATGGGCATCATAAACACACCACAGAAGATGCCCGCATCGGCGAGCTTTGCCATGGCTTCAAAGCGCTTGGATGTGGGGGCTACACGTTGCTCGAGGGTGAGGCTTAGGTCGTCGTCTGCGCAGGTGACGCTCATGTGCACGATAACAGGGGAGTGCTCGCGGATGGCGCACAGCACGTCGATGTCACGCGCCACCAGATGCGATTTGGTGCACAGGCTCGCCCCAAAGCGATAGGTGTTCATCAGCTCAAGGGAGTGGCGGGTGAGCTTGAGCTTTGCCTCGATGGGGTTGTAGGGGTCGGTCATCGCGCCGCTGGCAACCACGCCGGGCTTGGTGAAGCGCCGCAGCTCGTTGCGCATGATTTGGCGGGCGTTCTCCTTCACGCGCACGGTGTCGAAGTCTTCAATGCGGTAGCAGTCCGCGCGGCTGTCGCAGTAGATGCAGCCATGCGAACAGCCACGGTAGATGTTCATGTTGTAGGCAGCGCCGAACCAGTTGAAGTCGCCGCTTAGCTTGTGGATGATGCCCTTGGCGGGCTCGGTGGGAATTGTTCTCATGGGTATAGTATAGCACATGCGCAAACGTTTGTCAAGCGTTTGTTCGCAATGTGCGGTTACGCCTCCCTCACCCGACCCGAGGTCGGGAGCTCCCTCCAGAGGAGAGGAGCTGGGGCTTTTGTCTTCGAGTTTCGCTGTCGTTATCCTCTTAATCCTTAGCTCCTTCCCCTGGAAGGAGCTGGCACGCGCCGCGCGTGACTGAGGAAGGCTCGCGGAGCTCCCCTGCGGGTGGTTCACAGAACATTTACAAAATATACACTTGACAAACGCCGTCGATTCGTGCTATACTAGTGGCGTACCAATCGGGGAGTAGCTAATTTTCCTGCTGTCGTCATCACGCCGCCCATGCGGCCGGGGGCAGGGCCACAACGTGGAAGCAAGACCTTTTGGCAATACATAGCACTGTTGTGCTGTGCGTTGCCAAAAGGTCTTTTGGTATTCACGATTCGAAGTTTGCTTGCCATGCTGTTCTAGTCAAACCCCTAATCATAACATAGGAGGCTCACCATGAAAAAGCTAACGGCCATCCTACTCACCTTCGCACTCGTGTTCACGCTTGCCACCTCTGCTTTGGGCAGCGATTACTACGACTATGGTTGTGATTTCGATTACCTCTATCATTATCCCTGCTGCTGCGATGATATCTATGTCTACACACCTCCCCCAAATCCTCCATGCCCCACCGTGCTCATCCCCATCATCACCCAACAGCCAAGCAACACGCGCATGCGCGTTGGGGTGTTCAACAACAGCACACGCCTTGGTCTTTCCGCACAAATTCAGCCCGGCGGTGGCGCGCTTTGGGGCGTGCGGTGGTATTTTGATGGCGTGCCAACTATCCCGCGCACCGCTGGCACCTTTCAGGCACACGCCGTGGTCTTCAATGCCCTTGCCAAAGACTTTTATGCCATTTCCAACACTGTCACAGTCGAATTCTATTATCCCACTGCGTGGCAACTGTTTTGGTCTGGCGCCGCCGAAGGCTTGCTCGGCCCCATCATGATTCCAATTATACTAACCATCGTAACAATCGGCTATGGTCGCGGTTTCGAGCGTTTGATCGCCATTCCCATTTTGCTGTTGGGCCTCCCCATCGGCATTGTTATCGGCCTTGCCATGGCCATTCCCGCAGGCATTGCGAACGTGCGCCGCTGGCGCTAACCCCTGCGGTGAACGACTGGCTTGCGATGCTGGTTGCCGGGTTCTTGATTTCAACCTTTTTTGTGTTCCTGGGGAGCAATGGAGAGAACTCGCGCGCAAACAAAGTGTAACGTGTTTTTACTGATTTTTAAATTGAACGAGAACAGAGGAGAAGCATTATGCCAAGCAAAATTCGCATCCGCAAAACCGAGGGCTTTGGCCTGCAGCGCAAAATCGTGGCAAACATGACCACCGAGTCCTGGACAACCATCCCGCATGCCGCCGCGGTATATGAGCCGGATGTCACGGCGTTTTTGGCCGAGTGGCAGCAACTGAAAACATTGCCCGAATGGCAGGGCATCAGCCTGAACACGCTGCTGATGTATGCCTGCGCCAAAGGCTTTCTCGCAGCACCGGAGATGAACGCGCACATGCACTTCAACCGCAAGTTCGTCACCGGCAAAATCACGCAGTATGAAGAAGTGAATATCTCCATGCCTGCGGCGATGAGCGACGGCAAGATGATGACCCTCAACGTGCGCAACTGCGAAAGCAAAAACCTGCGCGAGCTCAGCGACTACATCGCCGATCTATACCGCCGCATGGAAAAAACGGTGCTGGACGAAGCGATGTATGAAGTGAGCAAAGAAAACACGATGAACCTGCTCAAGCGCCTGAAAGTCTTCACGGTGCTGGCGCGCTTTGCGGGGCTGATTCCCTCGCGGCACGAGATCAACCGCCTCAAGGGCAAAGCCAAACAAGACTACGACGCCATGCCCAACACCGAGCGCCTGACCAAGTATGACATTGAGCAAGGGACAATCTTGGTGTCGAACGTTGGCTCGATTTACCGCGGCTCAACCTGCCGCTTGACGCTGCTGGATGTCATCCCGCCGATGGTTGCCGCCATTGGGCTGAGCAGCTTCGTTGAGCAAGGCGACCGCAAGTTCTTGCCGTTCAACATCTGCTTTGACCACCGCGCGCTGGACTTCGACGCCGTGGTGCCCTTCATGAAGTGCCTGGACGACATCTTCGCCAACCCCGCGCAGATTCGCGACTGGCTGGCGAACGCACCGCAAGGGTAAATCGCATTGCACAAAAGAACCCGCCGGGGCTGTGTGCTCCGGCGGGTTTGTGTTATTTGCTGCTTTTGCTGTTGCTTGCGCTAGATTTTTTTGCGTTGCTGCCGCTGGCGAGGGTTTTGGCAGCTTTGCTCTTCGCTGCAGCCGAACTGCTGTTGCTGGCAAGGTTCTTGGCAGCTGCAGATTTAGTCATGCTGCTGCTGTTGCTTGCGCTTGATTTTTTGGCGTTGCTGGCGTTTTTGTTGCCGGCTGCCAAGTTCTTTGCGGCTTTGCTGCGTTGTGCGGCAGTGCTGGAGTTGCTGGCCATGGTTTTGGCCGCTGCGGATTTGGTTTGCTTACTGTTGCTACTAGGCATCGTGATTCACTCCTGTTGATTTTTGTTATTACTTCGATTTGATGAAGCATTCATAGTGTGGGCTGTTCTGCGGTAAATAGTCATTGAAAAATATTGACAACGCGCCCAAAATGAGGTATAATAATGGGGTAGAGAGAGGGGATTGATATGAAAATCATCAAGCATGTACCCAACACATTGTCTGTGCTGCGCATCTTTTTGGCGGTATTCATGTGCTTTCTGGCATGGCGCGGTCACACATGGTGGTTTTTGGCTGTGTTCTTCTTGGTTGGCGCAACGGACTTTTGGGACGGCTTTATCGCCCGCAAGTTCAAGGTGGAAAGCAAGCTGGGCTCGCAGCTGGACTTGCTCGGTGACGCTGCCATGCTCATCGGCGGGGTTGCCAGCATTGTGTTGGCGTGGGTGAGCGGTC
>WQRM01000116.1 GCA_009786735.1 Oscillospiraceae bacterium
TGTAGGGGCGGCAATCTGCCGCCCGCCCCTGCGGGGAGCAAGTCGCTGCGCTGTGTTCTCGGACAGGTTGCGGAATTACACTTCGGGCGGCTAATAGCCGCCCCTACACGCGAGGCAGTGGTTATCTTAACCGCCCACCCACGCAATCCACGGCAACGGTTAGGGGCATCTCGTGCACGGTGAGTTTGACAATCGCCTCCGTGCCCAAGTCCGCAAACGCGACCGGCTCGGCTTGCACCACGCACTGCGACAGCAACGCGCCCGCGCCGCCCACCGCCGCCAGATACACCGCCCCATGCTCGTGCATCGCATCAACCACCGCTTGGCTGCGCGCGCCTTTGCCAATCATCACCCGCAACCCGGCTTGCAGCAACGCAGGCGTGTAGCCATCCATCCGCGCGCTCGTCGTCGGTCCGGCCGAGCCGATTACCTTGCCCGGCGGTGCGGGGCATGGTCCGGCGTAGTAGATCGTCTGCCCTTGTAGCTCAAACGGCAGCGGACGCCCGGCGGCAAGTAGCTCAATCATGCGTTTGTGCGCAGCGTCGCGCGCGGTGTAAATCACGCCGCTCAGCAGCACGCTGTCGCCCACCCGCAGGCGAGCGATGTCCTGCGTGGCAATCGGGCTTGTGATGTGCATGTAATTGCCTCCTCTTTGCAACTTTTTTGAAAAAAATTGCGCAAAAAACTTTAGTCGCGCTGCGCGCGGTGGGATTTTCATGTGTCAAAAATTGTCCACCGCGAAGCGGCTAGGTTTTTTTGGTTACTTTTTTTGCAAAAAAAGTAACGCCTGCGCGGCGAGCGCAAATCACACCACCGCCGAGCAATGCCGTGTTGCGTGGCAGCCGATGTTCACCGCCACGGGCAGCCCAGCGATGTGCGTGGGGAAGGTCTCAACGTGCACGGCGAGTGCGGTGGTCTTGCCGCCAAAGGCCGCAGGACCAATCCCCAGTGCGTTGATTTCTTCCAGCAGGTCGCGCTCAATTTGCGCCCAAGCGGGGTTGGCGTGCACACTGCCCACATCGCGCAACAGAGCCTGTTTGGCCAGCAGCGCGCACTTCTCCATCGTGCCGCCCACACCCACGCCGATGATCATCGGTGGGCAGGCGTTTGGTCCGGCAGCTTTGGCCGTCTTGAGCACAAACGCCTTCACGCCGTCCAGTCCGTCGGACGGGTTGAGCATGCGCAGTCCGCTCATGTTTTCGCTGCCGAATCCCTTGGGTGCAACGGTGATGTGCAGCGCGTCGCCCGGCACAAGCTCAAGGTGAATGACGGCTGGCGTGTTGTCGCCGGTGTTGATGCGGTCAATCGGGTCACGCACCACGCTGTTGCGGCAATATCCCGCGCGGTAGCCCCGGCGCACGCCTTCGTGTATCGCTTCGGTCAAGCCCGGCGCATGCACTTGCTCACCCATGCGCACAAAGACCACGGTCATGCCGGTGTCTTGGCAGATGGGCAGGTGCTCACGTCGAGCGATGTCGGCGTTCTGCAGCAGAACGTCCAGTGCGTTCACCGCAAGCGGCTGTGTTTCGCACGTCCGCGCCTGCTGCAACGCGGTGTAGATATCGCCGCCAACCTGGGTATTGACTTGCACGCATAGCTGCGCCACCACCTCGGTGACGCGCGCGGCTTCGATGGTTCGTATCATGGCGCTCTCCAATGCTTAATTCTTAGTGCTTAGTGCTAAATGCTTAATTTTTATCGCCCGGGTGGCAAAATTGCCACCCCTACATGCCGCGGCTTGATGAAACTCGCAGAAAACCGTTTCTTGAGCGGCCCTCGCGCGGGCGCGGGGGCTGTCGCCGCGAACGAAACCTGCACATCGCGCCACTGCGGCGCGGCGACTGGGGTGCGGATTTTGCTGCCGCCATCCTCTTAAGCCCCATTCCCCTCCGTGGAGGGGTGCCGTCACAACGGCGGGGTGGTCTTTGCGGCTCGCGGAGCGACGCAACCCGCGCCTTTCAACTCACCAGCACAAACGAGAATGCGCTGTGAGCCCTCAAGCTCACAGCGCCATTGCCGTTGAGAAGTTTTGCTTAGCCAAGCAGCGGTGCCAAGAACGGTGCGATTACGGGCTCCCACAGGAACACGCCGACGCCGACGACCACAGGCAGCCAAGCCCACCACAGTTGTCCGCCAACCCAGCTGACGAACGAACTCAACAGACCCATTGCGTTGTGGCTGCGTGCCATGCTGTTCATGTCGTTGAGCATGCTGTTCACCGAAATGTTCAGGAACAGTTGTGTGCGGGAGGGGTTGAACGCTTGTTGGATTGCCCAAAGGATGAACACGTCTTCCACGTCCCACAGAACGAGAATGTTGCCGGTGCGTGCTGCTTCAGCAGCGGCTCTGTCCAAGTAACGCACAAAACGGTTGTCCATTGCTCTGGGGATGCGGTTCATGTTCGCGCTCCACAGCCAGCCGTCCGGCGAAAGGGTGTCCAGCAGATCTTCCAGCGTGGTGAAGTCTGCCATGATTTCGCGGATTTCTTCGCATGTGAGCACAGGGACTTCGGTTGCGGCGGCATCGCTTGCGGTTGCGCCAATGGCGAACACGCCAAGCAACATCGCCAGAGACAGGATCATTGCTAACGCTTTTTTCATGGTATGTTTCCTCCATTGTTTTTGCTTTGCGTGCTCAGTGCGCGCAAGCAGATAAAGTATATCACATCCGCACGCGCAAGTCAAGCATTTTAGCAAAAGTTGACAGTTTTGTGAACATTGCACAAAAACCCGCAATATCTTTCTACACGAAAACGCCCCTTTTTTCGGCAAAAGAGTTGTTGAAATTCACTGCAAGGTGTGGTATAATAAAAGGTAGACTGAATACAGGAGGACAAACACTTGAATATTCGCAACATCGCACTGGCCGGGCACGGCGGCCGCGGCAAAACCACTCTGGCCGAAGCCATGCTCTATCTCGCCAAAGCCACCGACCGCCTCGGGCGCGTGGGCGACGGCAACACCACCATGGACAGCGACCCCGAAGAAAAACGCCGCCTGGCGTCCATTTCGCTGGGGCTTGCGCCGCTGAACTGGAACAACACCAAGCTCAACATACTCGACACTCCCGGTTTGTTCGACTTCGCCGGTGAAGTCGCGCAAGCCGTGCGCGCCGCCGAAACCACCGTCATCGTTGACGCTGCCGGGCATGGCTACAGCGTGGGCACCGCCAAAGCCTTCAAGGCTGCCGCGCAGCGCAACACCGCCGTGATGTTCGTGCTCACCAAGTGTGACGGCGAAGAGCGTGACTATATGAAAATCTTCAACGCCCTGCGTGAAGAACATGCCACCGAGGCTTGTCCCGTGGTCGTGCCCATCATCCAAGGCGGCAAAACCACCGGCTACGTAGACTTCACCACCGGCAAAGCGTATAAGTACGAAAAAGGCAAAGCCAGCGAAATCCCCATGCCCGACGATGCCGACGTGGAAGCCTTGCACGAAATCTTCAAGGAAACCGTTGCTGGCGCAGACGACGCACTCATGGAGAAATTCTTTGAGGGCGAAGACTTCACCGCCGAGGAAATCGCCGCAGGCTTGGCAAAAGGTGTGGTCGAGCGCAGCATCTTCCCCGTGTTCGCATTGGGTGGATACACCACCGACGCCGTGGATCTGTTCCTCAACATCGTCACCGCCATCGCGCCCGCGCCGAGCAACGAAGGCGTGGAAGACAGCGGACTCAACGCCATTTGCTTCAAGACGGTTGCCGACGCATTCGTGGGCAAGATGAGCTTCTTCAAGGTTGTCACCGGTGCGCTCACCGCCGCCGAGCCTGCCTATAACGCCCGCACCGAAGAAAGTGAGCGCATGGGCAAAATCATCAGCCTGTCCGGCAGCAAGCAAAGCGACGTGCCCTCCATCGTGGCGGGCGACATCGGCGTGGTCACCAAGCTCACTGGCTTCAAAACCGGCGACACCCTCACCAACCAAAAGAAACCGCAAACCCTCGAGGGCATCACCTTCCCCGCGCCCTGCTTGGGCATGGCCGCCAAAGCGCGCAAAAAAGGCGAGGAAGACAAAATCGGCACCGGCATGGCGCGCCTGCGTGAAGAAGACAAAACCCTCAAGTTCGAAATCAACAAAGAAACCAACGAGCAAGTTATCTATGGCCTGGGCGACCAGCACCTTGATGTTGTCATGTCCAAGCTCAAAAACCGCTTCAGTGTCGAAATCGACCTATCCGTACCGCGCGTGGCGTATCGCGAAACCATTCGCAAGAAGGTGGAGAAACAAGGCAAACACAAAAAGCAATCCGGCGGCGGCGGGCAGTACGGTGACGTGCACATCCGCTTTGAGCCCTGCGACGAAGACTTCGTGTTCACCTCCGACGAAGTCGTGGGCGGCAGCGTGCCCAAGCAGTTCTTCCCCGCCGTGGAAAAAGGCCTGCGTGACAGCATCAGCCGCGGCTTTGTCGCCGGCTACCCCATGGTAGGCGTGAAAGCCAACCTCTTCTTCGGCAGCTACCACGCGGTGGATAGCTCCGAGATCGCCTTCAAGATGGCCGCGCAGGTGTGCTTCCGCAACGCCATGCCCGAGGCCGCAGTCACCATCCTCGAGCCCATCGGCACGCTCAAAGTCACCATGCCGGACGAAAAACTCGGCGACATCATGGGCGACATCACCAAGCGGCGCGGTCGCGTGCTGGGCATGGGTGCAGCCGACGAACCCAAGATGCAGCAGCTGGAAGCGGAAGTCCCCATGGCTGAAATGGGCGACTTCGCCACCGCGCTGCGCAGCGTCACCGCCGGGCGCGGCAGCTTCAGCGTGGAGTTCGCGCGCTACGAAGACACGCCCGCCATGGTGCAGCAAAAGGTCATCGAAGAAGCCGCCAAACGCAAAGCGGAGGAGGATTAACATCGCCTCGCTGTGCACGCTTCAACGCCCATAAAACCAAACCCTCAACCCCGCCATATGCTGGTGGGGTTGTTTTTGCGTGCAACCTGCCCCTGCGGGGAGCAAGTCGCTTCGCTGTGTTCTCGGACAGGTTGTGTATTATTACACTTCGGGCGGATTTGCATCCGCCCCTACGTGTTGCGGCTTGGCTTCACGAAACTCACAGAACACCGTTTCCTGAGCGACCCTCGCGCGGGCGCGGCGACTGGGGATGCGGATTTTGCAGCGCGCATTGCGGGTAACATCCACCTGTAGGGGCGGCAACCTGCCGCCCGTGGAGTTTTATGG
>WQRM01000117.1 GCA_009786735.1 Oscillospiraceae bacterium
GTGCCCTGCAGCTGCTTTTGATACAACACATGATACGCGCCTTGTTGTTTCATCAACTGCTCATGGCTGCCGCTTTCGGCGATACGGCCGTCGCTGAGCATCAGAATATTGTCGGCGTTGCGGATGGTGGAGAGCCGATGCGCAATGATGAAGCAGGTGCGGTTTTGCATGAGCTGTTGCATGGCTTGCTGAATGTGCATCTCGGTGCGTGTGTCTACGCTTGAGGTTGCTTCGTCAAGGATGAGGATTTTCGGGTCGGCGAGCACAGCGCGAGCAATGGCAAGCAGTTGCCGCTGCCCGCCGCTGAGGTTGCCCCCGGCCTCGGACAGTTCAGTGTTGTAGCCATCGCGCAGCCGCTTGATGAAGCCGTGGGCGTTGGCCGTTTTGGCGGCTTGCCGGATTTCCTCATCGCTGGCGTCGAGCCTGCCATAGCGAATGTTGTCGCCAATGGTGCCGGTGAAAAGCACGGTGTCTTGCAACACGATGCCGATGGAACTGCGCAGGTCATCTTTGGGTATGCTGTTGATGTTGACACCATCGAGGGTGATTGCGCCGCTGTCGATGTCATAAAAGCGCGTGAGCAGATTGACCACGGTGGTTTTGCCAGCGCCGGTTGAGCCGACCAAGGCAATCTTTTGCCCGGCGGTGACGTTGAGCGAAAAATCTTTCAGCACCGGCTTTTCGGGCTCGTAGCCGAAGTTCACGTGCTCAAATTGCACGTCGCCGCTTGCCTGTTGCCCGGGCAATGCCTGCGTGCCATCGTCTGCCTCGGCGGGTTGGTCCATCAGGTCAAACACGCGCTCGGCGCCTGCGATGGCAGATTGTATCATGTTGAACTGATTGGCCAGCTCATTGATGGGGCGAGCCATCTGGCGCGAGAGATTCAAGAACAGCTGAATCATGCCGATGGACACACTGCCCGCTAAAAATGCCAGCACGGCGTGTTGGGCAAAGGTGTCGGCGGTCATGATCAACACACCGCCTGCGATGGCCACCAGCGCAAAGGACAAGTTGCCCATGGCGTTCATGAAGGGCATCATGATGTCGGAGAAAATCTGTGCGCGCAAGCTGCTGTGTTTGAGGCGCTGGTTCATGCGGTCAAATTCCGCGATGGACTGCGCTTGCCGACCAAACGCCAGCACCGTTTTGTGCCCGGTGACCATCTCCTCAATGTGGCCGTTGAGCACGCCCAAGCGCTCCTGCTGTTTTCTAAAATGCTTGCGTGTGATGGTTGAAATCTTCTTGGTGGTCAAAATGCCAATGGGCACAATCAGCAGGCTCACCAGGGTCATCAATGGGCTGTGCCAGAACATCACCACCAAAGAGCCCACCAGCGTGACGGCACTGGAAAACAGCGATGACATGCTTTGCGAAACGCCGGTGGAGATATTGTCTGCGTCGTTGGTGAGGCGGCTCATGAGCTCGCCGTGGGGGTGGGTGTCGAAATATTTCACGGGCAGCGTTTGCAGCTTGCTCATCATGTCGCTGCGAATGGTTTTGACCATGCGCTGGGAGACCGCGGCCGAAAAGCGTTCGCTAAACAGCACAATCACAGCGGTGAACAAAAACAGCGCGCCCATCACCAACAGATAGCGCAACAGCTGCGCGAAATCGATGTTGAGGTTATGCTCCACGGCATCCGCGATGACGTTGATGGCGCGCATTTGCAAAATCGGCATGAACAGCGACAACGCCGCGGTGAGCATGGTCATGGTGACCAGTGCAACCAACGCGTATTTTTCTTTGCCTAAGTAGGCAAGAATGCGCTTGAGTGTGCTGCGGATATTCTTGGCTTTCTCGCCGGGGATGATTGCGCCGGGCGGAGCAAAGCGCGTGTTGGGCATTGGCGCTGCGCCGGAGGCAGGTTTGCGTTCGTTCATGCAGCCACCCCCTGTCCCATTTGCGAGCGATGGATGTCCTGATATATCTCGCAGGTTTCAAGCAGTTCTTCGTGTGTGCCAAAGGCGGCGATTTCGCCATGTTCGAGCACATAGATGCGGTCGGCGTTCATCACCGAGGAAATGCGCTGGGCAATGGTGATGCGCGTTTTGCCCGCGTGTTCGGCATTGATGGCTGCATTGAGGTTGCTTTCGGTGGCGAGGTCAAGGGCGCTGGTGCTGTCGTCCAAGATTAAGATTTCAGCATCTTTGAGCAACGCACGCGCGATGCTGGCGCGCTGCTTTTGCCCGCCCGAAAGTGTCAGCCCACGCTGCCCCAGCAAGGTGTCGTAGCCATCTTCCTTGGCGGTGATGTATTCATCTGCCTGCGCGGATTTCGCCGCTTGCAGCACTTGCGCATCGTCGGCGTTCGGGTTGCCCCAGCGGATGTTTTCGCCAATGGTGCCGGAAAACAACACCGACTCCTGCAGCACAAAGCCGATTTTTGCGCGCAGTGCGTCCAGCGGATAATCTCTGACATCCACGCCATCAACGAGAACCTGGCCGTCGCAGACATCATAAAATCTTGAAATGAGATGAACCAGCGAGCTCTTGCCCGCACCCGTTGAGCCGAGCAGGCCAACGTGCTCGCCGCTTTTGATGTGCAGCGAAATTTGCTTGAGCACAGGTTCACCGCCGCCGTAGCCAAAGGTCACATTGTTAAACACGATGTCACCGCCGGTGCTGCCGACCGCCGCATCACCGTCTGTGATGGAAACTTCAGCAGCCAGCACCTCGCGCACGCGGTCACCCGATGCCTTGGCGCGCGGGATGGACACAAAGATGCGGCTCATTATCATGAACGTGAACAACACTTGTGTCATGTAAGACAGCGCAGCCATGATGTCGCCCACCTGCATTTGTGCTGCCTGCACCTGCAAACCGCCAATGTAAATCACCGCAAGCACCGTGGCGTTCATCACAATCATCATCAGCGGAAGCACCGCCGCCATGATGAACATCGCACGCAAGTTGGTGTCTTTCAGCGCCTCGTTGGCCACGCCGAAGCGCGATTTTTCGTGCTCGCCGCGCACAAAGGCTTTGATGACCCGCACGCCGGACAAGTTTTCTTGCACAATGGCGTTGAGACCGTCGAGCCTCTCTTGGATCTGCGTGAACAGCGGCGCGAGTTTTTTGTAGATAAACATCGCCGTCAGCGCAATCACCGGCATCACCACCGCGATGACCAGACCATACGTGCGGCTGATGGACAAGACCATCACAATCGCGCCAACGCAAAGCAACGGCGCACGCACAAACGCCCGCAACGCCAGCAGCACCATGTTTTGCAGTTGGGTACCATCGTTGGTCAAGCGTGTGACCAGCGAGCCGGTGGAGAACTGATCCAACTCGGCGAACGAAAAACTCGACACCTTCTTGAACAGATCGCTGCGCAAGTCCGCGCCATAGTTTTGCGCAGCAAACATGGCAAACACCGTGCAGGCAAAGCCCGTGATCATCCCAATGACCGCCACGCCCAGCATGATTAGGCTTGTGCGCACGATGAAACCCAGGCCTGCGTCGCCGAGGATGCCGTCGTTCACCACCATGGCCATCAGCCGCGGCTGCGTGAGATCCATGGCAACTTCAAGCACCATCATCAGTGGCGCCAGTACCACAAACCGCATGTATGGCTTAAGATATTTTCTCAGTCGAATCTTCATCAATCGTGATATACTCCTCAAAATCGTCAAGACGATGGTTCGTCTTGCCCTTTGTTAGCATACACTAACGCCTCGCGTTTGTCAAGTGCTTTGCCAAAAAAATGACAACGAGCGGGGCAAGAAAGAGAGATTTGGGGGCTAGTTACCCGATGCGCCAGCCCTCGGCTTGGCTGCGGATATCCACAAAGCGGCGGTAGATATCCTCTTGTGCGAGCAGTTGCTGGTGTGTGCCGCGTTGCGCGATGCGGCCGCTGTCCATGACGAGGATTTGGTCGGCGTGTTCGATGGTGGACAAGCGGTGAGCGATGACGATGACGGTTCTGTCCTGCGTCAACGCGCTGAGTGCTTGCTGGATGAGGTGCTCATTTTCGGGATCAATGCTGGCGGTGGCTTCGTCTAGGATGACGATGGGCGCATCTTTGAGCATGGCGCGCGCGATAGAAATGCGCTGCTTTTCACCGCCAGACAATGACGAGCCGCCCTCACCAATGATCGTGTCGTAGCCCTCCGGCAGCGCGGCGATGAAGTCGTGGCATTTTGCGGCTTTTGCGACACGCTCGATGTCCGCGTCGCTTGCGTCGGGGTTGCCGAAACGGATGTTGTTGCGCACGCTGTCGTGGAACAAATACACGCGCTGGAACACCATGCTGATGTTCGTAAGCAAGCTGTCGCTAGTCATGTCGCGCACGTCCACGCCGCCCACGGTGATGATGCCCTCGTCTGCGTCATAGAAACGGGCAATCTGGTTGCACAGCGTGGTTTTGCCGCTGCCCGATGCCCCAACGACCGCCGTGGTCGTGTGCTGCGGGATGCTGAAACTCACGTCGTTGAGCACCGTGCGGCTGTCGTAGCTAAAGATCACGCCCTGCATTTCGATGTCGAAGTGCGTGAGTGTGATGTCTTTGCCCTCGCTGGCGAGGGGCTCGGCGTGTTTGATGTCGTCGAGCTTATCCATGGCTTTATCCAGCATCTCCAGCATGTGTATGTTGATGTGCACTTGCTCAATTTGCCCGAAGATGATGAACGAGAACACGGCCAGCATCAGGAAAATCGGCACAGTGATTGCGCCGTTAATCGCAAACACAGCTGCTGTCGCCACAATGCCCACGGAAGCGGCGTGCAGCGCAATCGCGTGCAGACAATAGAACGGGATGTAGCCTTTTTCGATGTTGAGATTGACGGTTTTGCTGTTGCGATAGGCGCGGCGCACACCCTCGATAGCAACGCCCTCTTGCCCGTAAGCCTTCACAATTGGCACGCCGCGGACGTACTCCAAGGTGACGCTTACGTCCTGCCTACACCCCCTTGCAGGGCGCAAGTCGCTTCGCTGTGTCCTACGCCGGTTTCGTGCATAGGGCATCTTTTTTTGCTCTCCAAACGGATATCATAACACCAAAAACCCGGGGTTTCCCCCGGGTTTTGTTTGGTATGCTTGGGTATACTTGGGTATGCTCTGGGTATTGGTATTGCTTAGAAGAAGCGGCTGATGATTGGATTCCACAGCACGTTCACCACACGGATGACGTTGAGCACCACTCTCATGGAAAGGCTGGTG
>WQRM01000118.1 GCA_009786735.1 Oscillospiraceae bacterium
ATCTTCGGGGATACCGGCTTCCACTTTGCCCACAAGGTCGGCGCCCACGTCAGCCGCTTTGGTGAAGATGCCGCCGCCCACACGAGCAAACAGCGCAAACACCGCCACACCAACGCCGAACATCACCATGTTTTCGGCAATTTCTTGCGGACCTGCGCCGAACACAAAGCGCAGCAGCATGAACCACACCGCCACGTCAAGCAGCGCAAGCCCCACCACCGTGAAGCTCAACACCGTGCCCGACGAAAACGCCACACGCAAACCGCTGTTGAGGCTGCCGCTGGCGGCCGTTGCCGTGCGGGAGTTCGCCGCCGTGGCAATCTTCATGCCAATGAGCGCCGACAGTTGCGAGAAGATGCCGCCCACCAAAAAGGCGAAGGGGATAAACCGGGTCACAAACCCCGTGAAGCTCAGCACGATGAGCAACACAAACATGGCGATGTAGAAAATACTCACTGTTTTGAATTGCCGCTTGAGATAGGCGCTCGCGCCCGCGCGGATGGATGCGGCGATTTTTTTCACCGTATCGTTGCCTTCGCTGAATTTCAGCACTTTTCTGCTTTGGAAAAAGGCAAAAGCAAGCGCCAGCACAGCGCCCACAATGCCCAGCAAATAAGCCCACTCAAAATTGTTTGAGCCAATTGCTGCGTAGTAGTAGTCCATTGGATTGTACACCTTTCATCACGAAATTAATTTTGAGCCAAATGCCCACAGTTTATAGTATAGCACTGTAGGCAGAGCTTGTCAAGGGGAATTTTCACATTATTTTCACAAAATATACACGGGCGGATTTTCACCCGCCCGCTGGTCTTATTTTCCCGTCACCCGCACGATCTTTCGTGCTCGCTCGGCGCGCGCAATCGCATCCTCCACACTGTCGCCAATCGCGGTGATATGCCCCACTTTGCGCCCGACTTTGCTCTCCGGCTTGCCGTAAAAGTGCACCTTCACGCTCGGGTCAGCGCGATAGGCCTCCTCCACGCCAAGCAGCTGCGCACAACCAGCACTTTGCATCAGCAGATTAACCATCACCGTCGGCTGGCGCAGGCTCACATCGCCCAGCGGCAGCCCGCACACAGCACGCACATGGTTCTCAAACTGGTTGCACAGGCAGCCCTCAATGGTATAGTGCCCGCTGTTGTGCGGGCGCGGCGCAACCTCGTTGACCAGTACCCCGCCGTCCGCCGTCACGAACATCTCCACGCAGCACGTGCCCACGCCTTGCAGAATTTCCATCACCCGGTCGGCGATGTCACGAGCGCGCATCTCAACTGCCGGGCTAATGCGCGCCGGCACGATGGTCGTGTCTAGGATGCTGTTTTCATGGTGATTTTCGGCCACCGGGTAAATCACGCGGTCGCCGTCAATGCCGCGCGTGGCAATCACAGAAATCTCGCAGACATAGGGCACAAAAGCCTCCGCCATCAGCGGCAGAACACCGCCGCCCAGCTTAGCATAAGCGTTCGGCGCGTCGTGTTCGTCTTGCGCAACAGCCACGCCCTTGCCATCATAGCCACCGCCGAGCGTCTTCAGCACCAGCGGGTAGCCAAACTGCTCGCCCGCCTGCGCAATGTCTTCAAGCGAATGCGCGGCGCAAAACTCCGGCACAGGCACGCCGCCTTCGCGCAGCGTTTGCTTCTGCAGCAGCTTGCTCTGGATGATCTTCAGGCTCGCCACGGACGGATAAACCGGCTTATTCAGCTGCTCCAGCCCGGCAGCGCTGATGTTCTCCCACTCATAGGTCACCACGTCCACGCGGCTCGCCAGTGACAAGTACGCGGCCTTGTCACCCAGCGGCGCAACGATCAGTTCATCGCAAATGCTCGCCGCACAGCAAACAGGGGAGGGGTCGAGCACAGCAACCCACAACCCAAGCCGCTTCGCTTCCAGAATCATCATCTTGCCCAGCTGTCCGCCGCCCACAATACCCAGCTTTTTCGCGAAAAGGTTCATCTTATTCCCCCAAAATCAGTGCGCCCAAATCCATCGGGCTAATGAGCTCGTCGCCGCGATACACGCGCATGCAACCGGCGGAAATCTCGTCAATCAGCATGATTTCGCCATCGGCCGCGCGGCCGAACTCCACCTTCATGTCGTAAAGGTCTAGGCCTTTACACGCCAAGTCCGCAGTGATGGCTTTGCAAATTTGCTGCGTCAGCGCCTTGCAGGTGGCGAACTCCTCGGCGGTCAGCAACCCGAGTGCCGCCAGGGCATCTTCGGTGATGGGCGGGTCGGCGCGGTCGTCGTCTTTCAGGGTCACTTCAACCAGATAGCCCAAGTCCTGCCCCTGCACCGCATACGCACCGTAGCGCTTGAGGAAGCTGCCCGTGGCGCGCGCGCGGCACACGAACTCCAGTCCCTTGCCGAACACCGAGCCCGGGCGCACGCGCATGGTCACGGCATCAATGTCGCAGTCCAGCAGATGCGTCGGCACGCCCTGCGCCGCCAGCAACTCGTAAGTATACTTCGTCAGCCGCAGCGACTCGCGCCCCAGCCCTTCGATGCTCAACCCAACCTGGTTTTCGCCGGGGTCGAACACGCCGTCCTTGCCGGTCGCATCGTCCTTGAGCTTGAGCGTGTAGCTGCCATCGCCGTTGTCGAACAGGTCCTTGGTTTTGCCGGTGTACAGTTTTTTCATGTCTTTTCTCCTTTTTTTTGCGCTCGCCGCGCAGGCGTTACTTTTCTTGAAAAAAAAAGTAACCAAAAGAACTTTACTTGCCTTCGGCGAGGGCTATTTATGTATTGTGTAGGTGTCGCCAAGATGGGTGGAGGAAGGCGCGGCCTTTGGCCGTTTNACGCGTAGGGGCGAGCTGTGCTCGTCCGCACCGTTTCATCTCACTTCGCGGTGGATGCTTAATGTATGGTGCAGGTGTTGCCAATTTTTGCGCTCGCCGCGCAGGCGTTACTTTTCTTGAAAGAAAAGTAACCAAAAGAACTTTACTTGCCTTCGGCGAGGGCTATTTATGTATTGTGTAGGTCGCCAAGATGGGTGGAGGAAGGCGCGGCCTTTGGCCGTTTTACGCGTAGGGGCGAGCTGTGCTCGTCCGCACCGCTTCATCTCGCTTCGCGGTGGATGCTTAATGTATGGTGCAGGTGTCGCCAAGGCCTCCCCCTTGGGGGAGGTGGCGCGCCGTCAGGCGTGACGGTGGGGGNTCGCCACACAACCCGCAACAACCTCCACGGCAGTGTCGAACGGTTGCGCGCCGTTGATGATGAGGTCAGCGCGATGCTTGGTGGGCTCAACGAACTCATCATGGCGGTGGCGCACCAAATCAAGATAAAACTCGGCGATTTCGTCAAAGCTCAAGCCCCACGTCATGTTACGCCGCAACCTGCGCACGATGCGCTCGTCGGCGGGGCAATCCACGAAAAGTCGCAGGTCAAGCTGCTCAAAAACCGGCGCGTGCTGCAGCACAAACAGCCCCTCAACCAGAACGACGTCATACTTGCCGGACGCTTTGGCTTTGCTCAAATCTTGCGTGAGCTTGTCCAGCGCAAAGCACTGTGGGTGGTTGTAGTCACGGTAGGTCTTGCCCGAAAACGGCGCTTGCACTTGCGGCAATTTCTTGTGCGACAGATAGTAGTCATCCATGTGCAGCAGGTGCACACGCAGCGCAGGCAGCGCCGTCTTGAGCGCCTGCGCAAACGTAGACTTCCCGCTCGCCGTGCCGCCCGCAATGCCAATGGTCATGCCAAATACCCCGCATACCCCACCTCGTCTAGCCGCGCGATTTTCTCGTGCACCATGGCGTTGAGCTGCGCCTTGTAGTCCTCGAGGCGTTGTGCGAGCGCGCCATCAGAAATCGCCAGCATCGCAGCAGCCAAAATGCCCGCGTTTTGCGCGCCGTTGATCGCCACCGTCGCTACGGGGATGCCCGGCGGCATTTGCACGATGGAGTGCAGGCTGTCCACGCCGCCCAGCGCTTTCGTCTGCACCGGCACGCCGATGACCGGCAGTGTGGTCAGTGAAGCCGCCATGCCCGGCAGATGCGCCGCACCGCCCGCGCCTGCGATAATCACGCTCAGCCCGCGCGCGCGAGCCGACGTTGCGTATTCATACAGCCGCTGCGGCGTGCGGTGTGCCGACACGATGGTCAGCTCGAACGCCACGCCCAGCTCGGTGAGGATATCCGCCGCTGCGCGCATGACGGGCAGGTCGCTGTCGCTGCCCATGATGATGCCAACTTTCATGTGTGTCTCCTGTTTGGTGAGATTTATACGATGACGCGTGTTACTTCGTGCGTTACGTTAAAGATGTCCGCTGGCACCCACAGCACGGGACGAAGGCCGTGGGAATACGTGATGTAGGCGAAGTAGTTGGGCTCGCCAGTGGGACTAACGAGCGCCGCGGAGTTCAAAGAGTCGCCGGGCGAACGCATCCACCAAAACGCGGGCATTGGCCAGTTGCCGCCAAAATCTGCGAGCACTTCGTCCACCGTCATGCCAAACCGTTCATAATTATCATTTGCAAATTGTTCCAGCAAAGCACGGTCGTTGATGAAAGCAACGCGGTCTTCGTCCTGCGCCAAGATATGCACTTCTTCAATGGACGGCAAAAACACTTGGTCCAGGGTTTCATTGCCGCCGGGCGTGCCGTACCATGGGTTGCCGGGATTATACACATAGACACGCGCAATGCGGCTGCGGCTTGCGGCATCAAAACGCTCCAAAAATTCACCGTTGAGCCATGCGCGAATGTCGCTGGTTTTCCAAGTCACGTCTTCCACCGTGTTGTGATACCGCCCAACCGCCACGATGTATTCCGTAATCAACATCGCGTGGCCTTCGTCCAGAGACAGCACCCGCCATTCATATGGACCGAACTGCACAATGTCGCCAACTGCAACGCGCGTGGTTGTCGTTACCCGATGCGTTAAGGTGCAGCCCATTAAACCAGCACCCAGCGCAAACATCATCGCAACAGCCAACGCCACAGACAGAACTTTTTTCATGGGCAGCGAACCTCCTCACATCTACTACATATAGTATACGACTTTTTCGCGGGCTTGTCAAGAAAATGTGCGCGAAAAAAATTTAAAAAACCTATTGACAACCGCGCCATCATGGTGTATAATGTATAGAGTTGTGGCGGCATAGCTCAGTTGGCTAGAGCATTC
>WQRM01000119.1 GCA_009786735.1 Oscillospiraceae bacterium
CTCTCCCGCAAAAACGTTACAACTTTTTTTGCCAGCACTGCATGACCCGCCCCCGCCCCGCATATATATGCCGTGAACACAATCCAAACCAAGGGGGACCAACACAATGGAACTGGCGCACAACACCTGCAACGTCGGCCGCGCGCAAAGCGTGTTTGATGCCAAGCTCGAGCAGCCCATCGACGGCATCATCACCCTGCCCGAATATTGTCCCGACATTCACCGCATGCTGCGCTGCAGCATGGAACCCGCCGTGCACGCCGTGCAAACCGTCGGCGAGCGCGTTACCGTGGAGGGCAACGCCCGCGTGACCGTGCTCTACGCCGCCGAAGACGGCAGCCTGCACAGCGTGGAGCAAAACACGCCCTTCAGCCGCATGATCGACATCCCCGACCTCGCCGACAGCGATGCAGTCACCGCCGTGGTGAAGCCCGACTTCGCCAACGCCCGCGCCACCAGCCAACGCCGCTTTGACACCAATGGCATGCTGGGTGTGCAGCTGCGTGCCGCTCGCGTGGCCGAAGATGCCGTGCTCACCGATGTCACCGGCACAGGCATCCAGACGCTCAGCGACACCGTTGCCGCTTCTTCCCTGCAAAGCCTCGCCGCCACGCACTTCCCGCTCAGCGAAGTCATCGAAATCGACCAAGGTGCTCCGCCGGTGGATCAAATCCTCCTGCGGCACGCCGCCGTTGTGCCCGGCGAAGTCAAGGCCATCCAGAATAAGCTGCTCGCCAAAGGCAACCTCGAAACCCGCGTGGTCTATCGCTCCCGCGGCGTTGACGAGCCCGTGCAAGTGCTGCACGTGGTGCCCTTCAGCCAAATCATCGAAGCGCCCGGCGTGAGCGAAGCCACCGAAAACACCCTGCGCCTGCGCGTTTGTGCGCTCGACATCGCACCCAAAGCAGACAGCACCGGCGCCGCCCGCCTGCTGGACATCAACGCCCGCGTTGGCGCAGATGTGCAAGGCTATGCCCCCGTGGAGCTCACCGTCATCCGTGATGCCTACTCCACCGAAGGCGGCGTGCAGCCCAACATGCGCCTGCTCGAAACTCGCCGCCTCGCCGAAAGCTTCCGCGACACCCTCGTGGCGCAAGACACCTTCGAGCTCGGCGCACAACGCGTGCTGCTCGTTAACCACGAGATCCTCAACCCTGAAGTCACCGTGAAGCCCGACGGTCTGCAAGTCAGCGGCAAAGTCAAGCTGCACGTGGTCTATCTCGACCAAAACGGCAACGCCGAAGCCGCCGAAAAAGAGCTGCCCTACACCTTCGCCCGCGCCTTCAAAGGCGACGACACCTTCAAAGTTGACGTAGACATCCAGCTGCTCAACCTGCAAGAAACCCTAAGCGGCGGCAACCTTGACCTGCGCGCAGAGCTCGCCGTTGCCGGTGAACTCTTTGCCGCAAACCGCCGCAACGTGGTGGGCGTTGTTGCCAAAGACGAAGCCGATGTCATCGCTCCGCGCGCGCCGCTCACCATCTACTTCGCCAGCCACGGTGAGCCCCTGTGGGACATCGCCAAGCGCTACCGCACCACCATGGATGCCGTGCGCCTGGAGAACGAAATCACCGGCGAAACCGCAACGGGCGGGCAAATGTTGCTCATTCCCAGCGTGTAACCCCCACCGTCACCGCTATCGCGATGCCACTCCCTCCGGGGGGAGGCAACAAGCCGACTGCGTTGATTTACCAAACAACTCTGCCACTCAACAAACATCTCATTCAAACAAACCCGCCTGGTTGGAGCCTCCCCCTTGGGGGAGGTGCCCCCAAAGGGGGCGGTGGGGGTAACTTCAGGAGGAATTTCACATGGACCAACGCAACATTTATGCCGACATCGCCCAGCGCACGCAAGGCGACATTTACATCGGCGTGGTAGGACCCGTGCGCAGCGGCAAATCCACGTTCATCAAACAATTTATGGATACCCTGGTCATCCCACACATCGAGGTGGATGCCAAGCGTGAGCGCGCCATGGATGAGCTGCCCCAAGCCGCCAGCGGCCGCACCATCATGACCACCGAGCCCAAGTTTATCCCCGAAGAAGCCGTGGAAATCGAGCTGCCGCAAAACGCAAAGTTCCGCGTGCGCATGATCGACTGCGTGGGCTACATCGTCCCCAGCAGCCTCGGTTACATCGAAGACGACCAGCCGCGCATGGTGCAAACCCCATGGTATGATGAAGAGATCCCCTTCAACATGGCCGCCGAAATCGGCACGCGCAAAGTCATCGCCGAGCACAGCACCATCGGTCTCGTTGTCACCACCGACGGCAGCATCACCGAAATCCCGCGTGAGGAATACGCCGAAGCCGAAGAGCGCGTCATCAACGAGCTCCTTGAGCTCAACAAGCCTTTTGTCGTGGTGCTCAACAGCGCCCACCCGCAAGCCCCGGCGACGGTCAACACCGCCCGCGCCATGAGCGAGCGCTACGGCGTGCCGGTGCTGCCGGTGAACGCACAAGAGCTGGGCGAAGAGGAAATCACCGGCATCATTTCGCAGGTGCTCATGGAGTTCCCCATCCGCGAAGTGCGCGTGAACATGCCCGGCTGGATCACCTCGCTCGGTTCAGACAACTGGCTGCGCCGCAGCCTCTACACCGCCGTGCGTGGCGCAACCACCGGTTTGCGCGTCATGCGTGACGTGGCCGCCTTCGTGGAACGCCTGCAAGGTGCCGCGCACGTGATTCAAGCTTTGCTGGGCTTGCTCAACCTCAGCGAGGGCAGCGCCCGCGTTGACTTGATGGTTGACCCCGAGCTGTTCTACCGGGTGCTTGCCGAAAGCACCGGGCTTGAAATCAACGACGAGCAAGACCTGCTGCGCCAGCTCACCGAGTTATCGCGCACCAAAGCCAGTTACGACCGCATCAAGCACGCGCTTGACGAAGTGGAAGCCACCGGCTACGGCATCGTGATGCCCACGCTTGAAGAGCTCACCCTCGAAGAACCCGAGCTCATGCGCCAAGGCGGACGTTACGGCGTGCGGCTGCGCGCCAGCGCCCCCAGCCTGCATATTATGAAGGCCAACATCAACACCGAGGTCGCGCCCATCGTGGGCAGCGAAAGCCAAAGCGAAGACCTTGTGATGTACCTGCTCAACGAGTTTGAGGAGAACCCCGCGCAAATCTGGGAGAGCAACATCTTCGGCAAAACCCTGCACGATCTGGTCAACGAGGGCCTGCACAACAAGCTCTACAAGATGCCCAACGAGGCACGCGGCAAGTTCCAAGAGACCATCGAGAAGGTCATCAACGAAGGCTGCTCGGGATTGATTTGCATCATTCTCTAGTCTAATTCGTAATGCGCAATTAAATAACACTGAACCCCCAGCGCTTCATCAACGCAGGGGGTTTGATTTTGATTAACGGTCACTAAAATTCCATGCGGGCGCGGTGGCGTGCCCAGCCGTCGCGGATGTCTTCCATGAACTCGCTCCAGCTGTGGTCGCCGCGGATGTGATAGCGCAAACCTTCGCCCATCACTTGGTCGCGGAACTCATCGCCGGGGGCGAGCATGCTCCAGCTGATGGTGTTGGTCACTTGGTCGTTCTGCAGCCAGCGCACCGCATCTGCCGCCAAGGGATTTTGCATCTGCGTGCTGTTGACCACGGTGGTGTATGGCGCAATGACGCCCATGCGGTTGGTGAGGAAGTCCACACCGCGCTGGTGGGTCACTAGCCAGGTGAGGAACTGCTCGGCGGCATCGATGTGCTCTTGGTCAGCACGACCGTTGATGGCAGCGAACATCGTGGTTTCAAACGCCAAGCCTTGGCGGGTGTTGCTTTCCATGTCCATGAAGGCGGGCATGAAGGCGATTTCGTTCGCGTTGACGGTTTGATCCGCCACGCCAGTGAGATAGCCCACAAAGCCGCTGCCGCCCATGATCATTGCCACGCGACCGGTGCCGAACTCCGCTGCTGCGTCGGCATAGCTGCGCCCCTCAAGACCCTCGCGCTCGGTCATGTGTTCGTGGTGCAGGCGATGAAAATCGCGCAGACCTTCTTCGTAGCGCAGGTGCAGTTCGTCAATGCCTTCGCCGGTCACGTCAATGTTTCGGCTGTGGATTTCCTGCCCATGCGGGATGCCCATCAGGCGCGTGCCCCATGGCCCAGACTCTCCTTCGCGCAGCGACGGCGCAGCAAACACAGCGTCGATGTCCAGTGCTTCGCGGTGCAGGTGCAAGTCGCGCACCAGGGCATCAAGCTCGGCGTGGGTGGTGATGTCTGCGGTGCTGTTGAACTCGGTGCTGCGCTCATCCAAGGCGAAATACGCCGCCATGATGCTTTCATTATAGATGATGCCAAAGGCCTCCACACCCAGCGGGATAGCTACGACGTTGTGGTGGCTGTTTTCGTCGTCTTCCACCAGCACGCGCAGCGCCAAGTTGCGGTCGATGAGGTGACCATAGGCTGCGGTTTCGCTGAGGTTGTGGGCATGCTCGTGCCAAGCGTGATACTCACGCGGGTGGTGGAACAAGAACAGCGCAGGGGCGTGCTCTTCGCGCTCCAGTGCGTCCCGGAGCTCTTCGAGGGCAACGGTGCCCGCTGCCGGGCGATGCACATGCAGCGTTACGCCGGTTGCGTTGCGATACTCCACCGCCAGGGCATCCCACATGGTGGCGTGGGCGGCGTGCGGCTGGAAGATGTTGAGCACGATGCCGGTGTCTTGCGCAGGCGGAGGCTCGTTGGGTTCGGCGGGCTCATTGCGGCAGGCGACAAAGAAGCCGCTGATTATCGCAGCGCAAAGACCCAGCGCCAGCAGAGGTTTGCGAAGGTTTCTGTTGGATTTCATGGAAAAATTCCTTTCTGTGTGCCGTTTTCACTATCCAGTATGCCCCACGCCCGAAACGGTTATGCAGGGGCATGAAAAAAATGCCCCCATCGGGAGCATTTGGCTGCGGCTTGCTTAGGGTTCGGGCGGATTTGCATCCGCCCCTACAGGNGGATGTTACCCGAACAGTTTCTGCATGCCGCAATCTGTAGGGGTGGCGGGCGCGCACCCGGGCGATAAAAACATGGTAAGATTAAGATTTCGGGCGGCGCGCCCGCCGCCCCTACATTGCCACCTAATCCTCTTCCCCT
>WQRM01000120.1 GCA_009786735.1 Oscillospiraceae bacterium
GTTTTGGGGGTAGAGATATTGGTTCAGAAAATCCTCCAATCAAAAAGAGAGCCGACGTGCGGCTCTCTTGCGGCTATATTTTTTCGTTACATGCTCATGGTTTGGTCGAAAACAAGCCTTGCTGCTTGCGCTGGCACATCCATCGTGAGCGCCTGCATGTGCGTTTGCAGCTGCGCGCTACCATTCATCACAAAAGTGTGCAGCGCATCGAGGTCTACAGCGATGTCGGTGGCCTGTGCGCACGCGGCAATCATCTGCGGCGTGGGCGTGGGGAATTCTTTGGCAAAGGCAAGCGCACGCTCATCCTCGGCCAGCAACTCGCAGAATAACGCAATGAGCTTGTCATGCGCGCGCTCCAGCTTCGGGAGGCCGCGCGCAAACAGGGCAATGTTATTGTCGAAATTCGGTGCCATGGACAAGATTTCGCCACTATCCACATCGCGCAGCACGCCGTAATTTTTCGTGTGGCGGTCCATGTTGAAACACAGTGCGTCCATGTAGATGATTTGCAGATACTCACGCGCAAGTTGCGGTGATATGCCATAAAACACATCAAAATTACGCAGATAATCCTCATCGTCGCCCATGATGCCGTCTGCGGACTCGAAGTTCATCGTGGCATGTTGCGTGAAATCCGGGCTGATGACGGTGTCATCTTCAGCGAAATACTCGGCCATCGGGAAGCCCAATGCCTGCCCTAACCGACAGATGAACAGCTCGGAAAACCGCTCCAAGTCACTGCCTTGTTTGACCATCCACCATGCATTGTCACGCAACAGCCAGCATTTCTCGTATGAGCCAATGTTGGTCAGCTCCGGCGTGGGCGCGTAGTTCTTGTTGAAGCTATCGGGGTCGCCGCGCAGGGCAAGCGCTGCAAATGGATTTTCTTTGAAGCGCACATCGTCGTAAGTGAGCGCCTCGCCCTCGGCGCAAAACCAGTATGCATCGGTGATGGTGGCGGCGTGCACGCGCAGCACGGCATCGAGGTCATCGCCTTGGGCGATGCGCAGGGCACGCTTGAGCAACCGCGAATTGCTGCGATGAGCATCAATCGCACGACCGCGCAGCCAAGCTTCAACATCGCCGGTGCGCTGCAAAAATAACGGCAGCCGCGCCCGGTCACACTCGACCAAGCGGCCATGACGCACCCCTCCCACGACCGTGTCGCGTGAGCGAATTTCACCGTTGAGTTGCATAAGCTTTCACCTCTTTCCTCTATTATACACCATTTTGCACAAAAAAGCAAGCGTTTAGCGTCGAAAAACTCTGTGTCCGTCTAATAGGTAATCACCTAGTCAAAGGGTTGCGATTGTGGTAAGCTGTTCTAGGGGTGAAGTAGCAGTGTACAAGGAAAAAACGTGTTTGGGTTGCGGAAAAGTTTTTCGCCCCAGCAGTGGGAATCAGACTTGCTGTAGCCGTTCGTGCTGGTTGGCGCAAGACAACATCAAAAAGAATCCGAATAAGTTTCGCGCAAGGAACTGCCCTCGGTGCGGAAAGCTGGTTGAGAACGATCCGCACACGCCTGGCATTCGGATTTTCTGTAGCCAAAAATGTTACAGAGCGCATTATTACAGGCTAACACATCAACCGAAGATGGCAGAAGAAAAAGCGTGTTTGCAATGTGGCAAAGCGTTTGTTCGTAACAGTGCTCATCAAAAATTTTGCAGTTCTATTTGTTGGCACGAGCATTACAATATCCGTAAGCACCCCGACAAGTATCGTGAAAGAAATTGCCCAATATGTGCTGCTCCAGTTGAAAATGGTCCACATAGCCGCGGCAAGAGGCTGTTTTGCAGCACGAAGTGTTGTGCAAGATTTCATGACCGAAAGCAGGCAGAAGCAAAGCGCAGACCCATTGAAGAAAAATCCTGTCTGTATTGCGGCAAAATATTCATGACCAAATACTCGTTTCACTTGTGTTGCAGCAAGCGGTGTCGTCATCGGTATTTGAAAGAACAGCGTAACCCAAGCTCCTATACTGACAGACAGTGCCCAAATTGCGGGGTGATGTTTCGCCAAAGCACAACCAAGTCGGGCTTCCAAAGATATTGCTGTCACGAATGCGCGCGAGCATTTAGGATGAAAAAGAGCAGCGACATGCTTTCACAGGCTCAATTTGAACGAAAAAATTGTATTACTGCGTTCCGTCCTGATCGATGGCACAAACAGCTGACGAAGTTGGCAAGCGAACAGCGAGATGATGAGCCGCCGCCACGACGTATTTTGCTGGTGCTTGGTGTGATGGGAATCATTAGTTTGGGCAGACGATGCGAATTTGTCCGTTATCAGCTCAACGCAGACCCCTGCAGCGGTGATTTGTATGTGTTTTGCAATAGCGCAAGATCAGTGCTGCGCTATTTTGAATGGGATAGTACAGAGTTCTGCGTTGGCTACCGTCGTGCACATTGCGGGACATTTCCCTGGCCACACGCTAAAGAGTGTCGAGTCATGGAAATTAGCGAAGATGAGTGGAATTTTCTGCTGCACAAGTCTGCGCGAACCTTGATGAGAACAAACAGCAAAAACCGTTGATACACTTGACTTTTCAGCGATTTCATGGTATAATATTAACATGAAAATTGATGCCGAACTTGCCGAATTGCAAGCTGAAAATGAGCAGCTTAAACAGCAAAACCAGTGGCTTTTGGAGCAACTAAAGCTTGCCCGAAAGCGGCAGTTCGGTGCGTCCAGCGAAAAGAACCAGTTGGATAACGGTGAACAGCTGGGTTTGTTCAATGAGGCTGAGTTATGGGTTGACGAGCCGCAGCCAAAGCAAATCAAGGCATACACTCGTCGCGCAGCAGGCAAAGTCGGCATGGGCAACTTACCGAAAGATTTGCCTGTCGAAGTCATTGAACATGACCTACCCGCTGAACAAAAAAGCTGCCCCGACTGCGGACAAGGCATGCATGCGATGGGGCGCAATACGCGAGATGAGTTGAAGTTTGTTCCCGCTAAAGCAGTAATTTTACGGCATGAGGCGTTAACCTATGCTTGCCGTTGCTGCGAAAAACATAGCGACCATGTGCCCGTTTTGAAGGCGGCAATGCCCGCACCAGTCATAAAAGGCAGCTTTGCGAGCCCCGAAGCCATCGCGCATATCGCTTGTGAAAAGTTCGTGATGGGGCTGCCGCTCTATCGCCAAGAGCAGGATTGGAACCGCAAGGGTATCCCGCTCTCGCGCCAAACGATGAGCAACTGGCTCATTCGCGTAACGCAGGATTGGTTGCAGCCAATTTACGACGCGATGCAAGCTCAACTGCGCAGACAGCAAGTGTTACATGCCGATGAAACCGTGGTGCAAGTGCTGCGCGAAGATGGTCGACCAGCCCAAAGCAAGAGTTACATGTGGCTGTATCGCACCTCTTGTGACGCTCAGCACCATATTGTGCTGTATGAATACCAGCCCAGCCGTTCCGTCAGTTGTGCACGCAGATTTTTGGACGGCTTCGAGGGATTTTTACACACGGATGGCTTAAAGGGATACCATAACCAGCTGCCGCCAAGCATTACGGTAGTTGGTTGTTGGGCGCATGCCAGGCGACGTTTTGACGAGGCGCTGAAAATTGTGCCGGAAAGCGCACGCAAAAATTCCCCGGCGGCCAGTGCCATCATGCAACTTGGGCAGATTTACAAACTAGAGGAAGAATTTCGCCAATTGCCCCAAGATGACAATTTCAAAGCTCGGGTTGAGGCGAGACAACAGCGCAGCAGACCATTGATTGATATATTTTTTGAGTGGTGCGCTATGCAAACTGCGCTGCCCAAATCCGCCCTAGGTCAAGCCATTGCTTATTGTCAAAGCCAACGTTTTTGGCTGGAACATGTTTTGCTTGATGGCAGACTGGAAATCGACAATAACCGTGCCGAGCGCAGCATCAAACCCTTTGTCATCGGTCGAAAAAATTGGCTGTTCAGCAACACGCCGAACGGTGCGCGCAGCAGTGCCGTGCTCTATTCCATCATCGAAACCTGCAAAGAAAACAACATCAATCCATTCGATTACTTATCCTTTGTGTTTCGTAATGCGCCGAATCTGGACGTTCAAAATAACCCAAACGCACTAGAACGACTGATGCCTTGGAACTTCAAGGCATCGCCTACGATAACAGTATAACACATCCAATAGGCATTTTCAACTGTTTTTTACATGAGCTGTACCTATCTATTAGACGGATACAAAACTCTGGCCACATTCATGGCACTATTGGTCGCATGCACGACGCTCGAGATATTAAACTTCGTTGACGTGTCCAGCCCAAATTGTTGTGCAATGCGCGGCACCTCAGCGGCAGAGAGCATGATCCCCAGCCCGAGCAACATGTGGTCGGGGAAGGTGAGCAGCCCGAGGAACAGCAATGTGGTCTGCATGAAGGCCGTGAGGCACAGCGCAGCAATCTGCCGAGCCCAGCCCCAAAAGCCGTCGGAGTAACCCCGCGGCACGCTGAACAAATACAAGCTGCCCACCGCAATCTGAATGAGCATGATGCCGCCACGCTTGAGGTTACAAAAGAAGATTTTGATTACACAAAACCCAAACGCGACCAGCGCCAACAGGTTGAACAACCGCAAGTTCACGTCAGCGTACAGCCGAAACGAACCCTCCAGTACGCTGATACTTTGCTCATCAATGCCGAGCCCACGGCCACCCACCATGATGGCCGTGAGCTCACCGAGAAACGTGGTTTGCAGCGTGATGGCGAAGCGATACAGCGCAAGCGGCACGGTGCTGAACAGGCTCGCCGCAAAGAAGCCCTTGAGGATGTTGAGTGCCGTGGTCCGGGGGTTTGCCCTGCCGGATTGCGCTTCAATGGCGGTGTCGAACACGGCCACCACCATGCCCACCGCGAACAACGCCCAGCCAAACAGATGGAACAATCGCACCGCACCCGCCACCCACGGCAAGTCGAAAATCGCGGCACCCATGTTGTCCATCATGCCGAAGAACTCGGCCACGGCCTCGAAGATGGTGGTGTAAAACCATTGCAGCAGGGCGTCGAAAATCCACGCGGATACCGTGTCGCTCAGTCCCGAAAA
>WQRM01000121.1 GCA_009786735.1 Oscillospiraceae bacterium
GAGGCCGTGTGCCTGCTCGCGGGCGACAAAGCCGGTGCAGACATGCTGCGCGGCGAAAACAAGCTGCGCATCAACAGCGTGAAGAACGGTCGCCAAACCGTGGAAGAGCCCAGCTTTGACGCAGGCGGCGTGGCCTTCTTTGACGGTAGCGGCAACGATTGCAGCGAGCTGGAAGCCCGCGCATTCATCAACGCCATCATCAACGACACCGAGCCCCCCACCCGTGCCGACCAAGCCATCGTGGTCACGCAAATCCTTGAGGCGATCTACGAAAGCAGCAAAACGGGGCAACCGGTGTATCTCTAAACAACATTCTTGTAGGGCGTGCCTTCAAACGCTCAACATGGCTATCGTCAGCATGTAGGGGCGGCGGGCGCGCCGCCCGAAACCTTACGTTACCATCTTTTTATCGCCCGGGTGGCGCGCCCGCCACCCCTACAGGTTGCAATTTTCTTCAAATTTTTCCAATTTGCACAGTTCAAGACACCCCGTAGGGGACGCACCTGCGCTGCTTTTGAAAACATCTTGCTGAAACAAACCCGCCCGATTGGTGCCTCCCCCTTGGGGGAGGTGGCACGCCGCAAGGTGTGACGGTGGGGGAAAGGAAACTTTCATGAAATTTTCCATCCAACTATATTCCCTGCGCGACATGATCAGCAGCGGCGATGACCTGCTTGCGCTGTTCCCCAAGCTCAAAGCCTTGGGCTTCGATGGCGTGGAGTTCGCGGGCTACTACGACCTGCCCGCCGAAACCATCCGCGCTGCACTTGACGACGCAGGCTTGGTCGCCACCGGCTGCCATGTGCCGCTGGAGCAATACGCGCCCGAAAACCTGCAAGCCACGCTTGATTTCCACAAGCAGCTGGGGCTCACGACCATCGGTCTCGGCGGCGCGCCCCACGGTGATCCCGAGGACTGCGCCGAAACCTGCGAGATTCTGTCCGCAGCCTATGCCGAAGCACAAAAGCATGGCATCACGGTCTACTACCACAACCACGCCACGGAGTTCATGCCGTTTGACGACGGCACGCTGCCCATGGATATGCTCAAGCAAGCCTGTGCCTTGGAGGTTGACACCTACTGGCTGCACATCGCCGACGTTGACGCAGCGCAATTCCTCGCCGAAAACGCCGCCCGCGTGTGCCATGTGCACATCAAAGACGGCGAAGGCATGACTCCCGCGGCACTCGGCGAGGGCGACTGCGACCTGCACGCCGTGGTGCGCGCCACCAAGGCGCTCGGGCTTGAGTGGCTCACCTTGGAGGACGAAACCCGCCACCAAGGCATCGACAGCGTGACCCGCGGCATGCTATGGCTAAAGGAGAATGTGTAGGGGCGAACTGTGTTCGCCCGTCCGTCACATCACAATTTTCTGCGGGCGAACACAGTTCGCCCCTACTCACTAGGAGGAACTCACATGAAACTTGGCGTATTCACCTGCCTGCTCAGCAACCTGCCCCTCGCGCAGGCACTGGACTACTTCAAATCGCTCGGCATTGAGATGATCGAGCTCGGCTGCGGCGCATACCCCGGCAACGCCCACGCCAACCCCAAAGAATTGCTCGCCGACCCCGCAAAGCTCGCGGCATTCAAGCAAACCATCGCCAACAGCGGTCTGGAAATCAGCGCGCTAAGCTGCCACGCCAACCCGCTGCACCCCAACGAAGACATCGCCGCCGCCTTTGATGCCGACATGCGCGACACCGTGCTGCTGGCCGAAGCACTCGGCGTGCGCAACATCAACACCTTCAGCGGCTGCCCCGGCGATCACGACGGCGCGAAGTACCCCAACTGGGTCACCTGCCCTTGGCCGAACGACTTCGGCGAAATCCTTGACTGGCAGTGGAACGAAAAACTCATCCCCTACTGGAAAAACTTCGTGGCCTTCGCGAAATCGCACGGCGTAGACAAAATCGGTCTGGAGTTGCACCCCGGCTTCATGGTCTACAACACCGAAACCCTCCTGCGCCTGCGCGCTGCCGTGGGACCCGAAATCGGCGCGAACTTCGACCCCAGCCACCTCATCTGGCAAGGCATGGATCCCATCGCCTGCATCCGCGCCATGGGCGATGCCATCTTCCACGTGCACGCCAAAGACACCAAGATCGACAAATACAACACCGCCATTAACGGCGTGCTGGACAACAAACCCTACGGCGACGAGCTCAATCGCAGCTGGATTTTCCGCTCCGTGGGCTATGGCAACGACGCGAATTACTGGAAAGATATCGTCAGCAACCTGCGCATGGTCGGCTATGACTACGCCATGTCCATCGAGCACGAAGACAGCCTCATGAGCCAAAACGAAGGTCTCCGCAAAGCCGTCGCCCTGCTCAAAGACGTGCTCATCACCGAAGCCACCGGCGACATGTGGTGGGTGTAGCTCGACCCCCACCGACGCTTCGCGCCACCTCCCCCAAGGGGGAGGCATCGAGCATCTGCGCTGATTTAGCTCAGTGCTTTATCAACTTGAGTAAGAACTCACAAAAATAAACCCGCCTACTTTGATGCCTCCCCCTTGGGGGAGGTGGCGCGAATGCGCCGGTGGGGGTTCACCAGGAGAAAAAAATATGCAAAAACAATTCGGCGTGGGCGTCATCGGCTTTGGCGGCATGGGCAGCTGGCACGCAAAAACCGTCGCCCTGCACCTGCCCGAGTGCTACAACCTCATCGGCAGCTTTGACATTGACGCAGACCGCCAAGAAGCCGCCGACGACAGCGGTATCACCGCATTCGAGAGCCGCGAAGCGCTGCTTGCCTGCGCGGACATCGACCTCGTTGTGGTCGCCACGCCCAACGACGTGCACAAGGACATCTGCATCGATGCCCTGCAGCACGGCAAACACGTCATCTGCGAAAAACCCGTCACCCTTTCTCTGGCCGACTACGTGGACATCCAAGCCGTGGCAGAGGAAAAAGGGCTGCTGTTCACCGTCCACCAAAACCGCCGCTGGGATCCCGACTACCTCGCCATCAAAGAGCTGCTCGACTGCAACAAAATGGGTCCGTGCTACAACATCGAGTCCCGCGTGCACGGCAGCCGTGGCATCCCCGGCGACTGGCGCAACCTCAAGCAGCACGGCGGCGGCATGGTCTACGACTGGGGCATCCATCTGCTTGACCAAATGCTGGTGATGATGGGCGACCGTCGCTGCCTGAACCTCTACGCCCAGCTGTTTTACGTCACCAACGAGGAGTGCGACGACGGCTTCCGCGTCATCTGCAACTTCGAGGGCGGCACCAGCTTTTTGGTCGAAATCGCCACCAACAACTTCGTCAACCTGCCCCTGTGGTACGTCAACAGCGAAAACGGCACGGCGGTCATCCACGACTGGGACATGACCGGCGAGGTCGTCATCGTGCAGGACTGGGAGAAGCACGATGCTCAGCCCATCCAAGCCGGCATGGGCATCACCAAAACCATGGCGCCGCGCACGCCCGACACCATCAAGCACCACCCCCTGCCCGAGCACACGCAGGACTGGGAGGCCTACTACGCCAACATCTACGACGTGCTCGCCAACGGCGCGCAGCCTGTTGTCACACACGCCCAACAGCGCCGCCTGCTGCGCCTGGTCGAGCTCATCTTCGAGTCCGCCGAGAAAAACGCCGTGCTGGCTTGGGAGTGACACATGAAGATACTCGTGTTAAACGGTCCAAACCTAAACATGCTCGGTCTGCGCGAGCCGGGCATCTACGGCTCACAAACCTACGATGACCTCGTTGCCTTCGTGCAGCAAAGCGCGCAAGCGCTCGGCATGCAGGTGGACATTCGCCAAAGCAACCACGAAGGCGAACTGGTCACATGCATTCAACAAGCGCGCGGCACGGCGGATGCCATCGTCATCAACCCCGCAGCCTACACCCACACCAGCGTGGCCATTTTGGATGCCCTGCTGGCGGTCAATCTCCCCGCCGTGGAGGTGCATTTAAGCGACGTTCACTCCCGCGAGGACTTCCGCCGCATGTCCTACTGCGCCCGTGCTTGTCAGCACGTCATCGCCGGGCAAGGCTTTGACGGCTACCGCACCGCAATGGCATGGCTAAAAAAAAACCGCCCCGAATAAGGGCGGTTTTTTCTTGTTACATGCCTGTTTCGTGGGGTGGGTGTGGAGGGGTGGCACCGCAGTGCCGGGGTGGTCTACTGAATCATTCCCCTCGCATCCCCAGCCAGATAAAACGACCCACAAATCAGCGTCGGCGAATGCCCCAGCGCCTCCTCCAGCGAGCCCGCGGGCTGCACATCGTCATAGCCCAACGCACGCGCCTGCGCCGCCAGCTCATCGGCAGAAATCGCACGCGGATTCTCCGGCTGCACGGTGATGAGTCGCCCAATGTGCGGCCGCAGCAGCTGCAGATACGCCGCCACGTCCTTGTCGGCCATCATGCCACAAACGGCGGTCACTCGCTGCCCGGGCAGGTGCTGCGCAAGGGCATTGGCAAGCGCCGTGGCACAGTCGGGATTATGCCCACCGTCCAGAATCACCAGCGGTTCGGCGCTCAAAATCTCCATCCGTGCGGGAATCCGCGCCGCCGCAATGCCCGCCGCAATCGCCTCATCGGGCAACCCAATTTGCCTTGCGGTAACCACCGCCGTCAGCGCATTGCGACACATATGCTCGCCCAGCAGCGGCACATGCACATCCAATCCCGCCAGTTTTGCACGGCTGCCGGTGATCGCACTCTGCACAATTTCGCAGTCGCTCATGCGCGCTTCGGTCAGCGTGCAGCCGCGCTCCTGCGCAATCCTGCGGATGACCACCAGCGCTTCTTCACCTTGCTCACAAGTGGTGACCACCGGGCTCGTGGGCTTGATAATCCCGCACTTTTCGCCCGCAATCAGTGTGAGCGTGTCGCCCAGCACATCCATGTGGTCATAGGCAATTTTGGTGATCACGCTCACCCACGGCGGCGCAATCACGTTCGTCGCATCCAGCCGTCCGCCCAAGCCGACCTCCAGCACCACCACATCGCAT
>WQRM01000122.1 GCA_009786735.1 Oscillospiraceae bacterium
TGCGTGAAGCCGTGGATGGTGACCGCGCTGATGAAGCGCCGCCAGTCCACGCCGTTGTGCTCCCAAAAGCGGTGGTCTTCCAACGCGATGAAGGCGTCGGCAATCATGGGCATGCCGGTGACGGGGTTGCGCGGACCCATGTCGTCCAAATCAACCCAGATGCGGTTTTCCACGCCGTGCAGACGCGCGAACTCTACGGTGTTGCCCTGGCGATCGTATGCCCAGATGATGGTGGTGCGTCCCTGCCCACCGAGGTGTTCGCGCAGGTCGATGATTTCGTCGCCGCGCACATAGCCCACGGCGTTGAGCATGAAAAATCCACCCAGCACGGTGCTGGTGATGGCGATGCACAGCCCGATGGCCAGTGCGCTCATCAGCACCCAGCGTATCACGCTGCGCCCGCGGGTTTGTTTGTGGTTGCGATTGGTGTTGTTCTTTTTCATAGATTCTCCTTGTTGTGCAATTGTTGTTGCAAAAATTGCACGAGTTCAGGGATGGAATGTGTGATGACATCCCAAACAATGACGTTTTCCATCGCGTGGTAGCCATGTGCTGCAATGTCGCGCATGCCGGAAATTTTCTTCCATGGAATGACATCATGTTCAAGCTTAAATTCGTGCGACAAGCGTTTTACTAGTTCGCCAATGTTCAAAATTGACATCACAATGGCTTTGCGGTATAGACGATTGGTCTTTAAATCGTCTGCGCCATTTAAATCTGCCGCAAACCGTAATATATCAAGCGCGTCGTCAAGCATATGCTCTAAAATGGTCTGTACGTTAGGGTTCATAGATTATCCTCGTGTCGCGTTCAACATTGTTACGAAAATTTTGCTTGGCTTGCTCAAGGGCGTTCCATGTTATCAAGTCCACGGGTCTGCCAAGTGCTTCTTCTAAGTCAACACGCAAGCCAAAAAAATCAAGCCCGCGTGTGTTAGGCAGAAATTCTACCAATACGTCAACATCGCTTTGTGTGCTCATATCACCGCGTGCGGCAGAGCCGAACAATGCAGCGCGTTTGACGGGATATTGCGCAAACACACCGCGTGCAACGGATTCGATTTGTTGTGTGCTCATCGTGCTCCTCCTTGCCTTAGTATGCCATAGCTGGGGCATAAAGTCCAGTTATAATGTTGTAACCTCGGATGACATTTTGTCATATTTTCGTTAGCTTGCCCCAAGTTCGTGGTCTCTAGCCGCTGCGGCCTGCACCGCCTGTTGCACGGCGTTGGAAAACCCGTGTTGCGCCAGCGCCTGCATGCCTGCGATGGTCGTGCCGCCGGGCGAACACACGCGGCGCACCAGTTCATCCGGCGGGGCATCGCTGTGCTGCACCAGGGCGGCGCTGCCCAGCACGCACTGCGCGGCGATGCGCAGCGCAATGTCGCCTGCCAAACCGAGCTGCTGCCCGGCGGCGGCCATGTCTGCGATGAACTGATACACAAACGCCGGGCCGCTGGCCGCTAGCGCAAGAAACGCCGAAAAATGCTCCTCGGGCAGTTCGACTACGCTGCCAAAGCATGCGCAATAATCGCGCACCAAGGCGAGCTCGTGCTCCCCTACTTGTTCAGTCGCGCAAATGGCGGTGATTCCTTGCCCGGCTGCAGAGTTAAGGTTGGGCATCAGCCGCACGGCGCGCGGCAGCCCCAGTTTAGTGAGCGTGACACCCGCTGCGATCGAGATCACCAGCTTGTCGGTTAGGTCGAGCGCGGCGAGCAAGGCGGGTTGGTCTTGCGGCTTCACGCCGAGATGGATGACATCACACTGCGCGGCGAGCTCGGCGGCGCTTGCGGCCACGGGCACGCCAAAGCGTGCGGCGGATTCGGGCAGCTTGTCGGTCACGAGCACTTGCGCGGGCTGCAAAAAGCCGTGATTGAGCGCCGCCTGCAGCATAATGCCCGCCATCGTGCCGGTGCCGATGAAGCCGATTCTTGGTTGTTTTTGGATACTCATGCTCCTATTATACACTAAAATGGAGAAAAAAGCAAGCCCTCGTGCGAAAACACTTGCTTTTTTCCGAAATTCGCGCTATAATAAAGAGAGAAAGTGGAGGATTGCCATGACAACTGACCCACAAGCGTTGAAGGACATTGCAGAAATCACTGAGCTGATTAAACAAGCTGTGCCAGCTGAACGGATTTACCTGTTCGGCTCGTATGCCTATGGCACACCGACCGAAGACAGCGACTACGATTTTTTTGTGGTGATACCCGATGGCAGCATGCGTGCGCTGGACGCGGCGTTTGCAGCACGTCAAACATTCTCCAAGTTGGGCAGCAGGCGAAAGCCGATTGATGTGCTGACGGACTATGCGAGCAAATTTGATGCGCGCAGCAAATTGCCAACGATAGAACGAAAAATTCATAACGAAGGGGTGATGCTATATGATAGATCGCGACTTGGTACGTGAGTGGCTGAGTATTTCGCTGGAGGATTTAGAAACGGCAGAGTTTTTGTTGACTAAGCCGCACAAAAAGCCTTTAGAATTTATTTGTTATCACTGCCAACAGTGCGCTGAAAAATCCGTGAAGGGTTTTCTTGAAATGTGCGGGGAAGATGTGCCCTTTTCGCATGACGTGGGAATGTTGTGTGAACGTTGCGCTGAAATAGAGCCAGCATTTAAGGCGCTCATTGATGTGTGTGCAAATTTGACGCACTATGCTTCACGTTTACGCTACCCAAATCGTGTTGAGGTAGAGGAACAAGACGCTGTTCGTGCCATTGCATGGGCAAAGGAAATTTACGCGCTGGCGGCACGCTTGTGCGAAGAAAAAATGTGTGAAAGCGAGTGACCTATGCTCCTAGCCATTGACGCAGGCAACACCAACCTCACCCTTGGTCTGTTTGCCGAGCAAACCCTGCGGGCGCAGGCTCGTCTCGCCACCGACCGCCACCTCACCGCCGACCAACTGGCGATGCAAATTGCACAGGCCATGCAGCTGCATGGCATCGACCCCGCAACCTGCGAAGATGCCGTCATCGCAAGCGTGGTGGCGGAGCTCACTGACGCACTCGCCCAAGCCGCGCAGACGCTCACCGGTCGGCAGCCACTGGTGATTGCCCCCGGCGTGAAAACCGGCTTGGACATCCGCATCGACAACCCGGCACAGCTGGGCGCGGACTTCATCGCAACTGCCGTGGCCGCCAAAGCGCGCTTCCCCCTGCCTTGCTTGGTGATTGACCTGGGCACTGCCAGCAAGATCAGCGTGCTGGGCGCATGCGGTGGCTTGCTGGGCGGCAGCATTGCAGCGGGTGTTGGTATCTCCATGGAGGCACTCGCGGTGCGCACGTCGGCGTTGCCGCGCATTGCCTTGCATGCTCCGCCGCGCTGCATCGGCACGAACACCATCGACTGCATGCAAAGCGGCACCGTGCTGGGCACTGCCGCGATGCTCGACGGCATGGTGGCACGCATGGAAGCCGAGCTCGGGCAGCCCGCCACGGTGGTGGCAACGGGCGGTTTATCCAAAGAAATCATTCGCCATTGCACGCGTAACATCGAACATTGCCCTGACTTGGCGCTGCAGGGACTGTGCGAGATTTACGCACGCAATCGCGCCTAGCGGCGAGCAATCGCTTCGCGGCGCGCCCAAATGGCTTGTGATAAATATTACATTGCGAAACACCCTGTCAAGGGGTTTCAGCAGGAGGATTCATGAAGAAAAACCGTATTCTTTGGCTCACGCAGCTGGCGATGCTCACCGCAATTGTGTTGCTGCTGCAAATGCTCCCCCTCGCCGTTGGACCGCTGCAACTGGCGGCGTTTGCGCTTATTCCCATTGTGGTGGGCGGCGCGCTGCTGGGTGTGGGCGCAGGCGTTTGGCTGGGCGTGGTGTTCAGCCTAGTGGTGCTGTTTGGCGGCGATGCCGCGGCGTTCTATGCCTTCAGCGTGCCGGGGACGATCATCACCATTTTGGCGCGCGGCGTGTTTGCCGGTGCTGCCGGTGGGCTGGTGTATCGCGCGTTGCACAAGAAGAACAGCTGGGCGGCGATGGTCAGTGCCGCGGTGGCAGTGCCGGTGGTGAACACTGGCGTGTTTATTCTGGGCTTGGCAATCTTCTTCTTGCCAATGATTGGCTCGTTGACTTACTTTCTGGCTGCGTTTGTCGTCACCAATTTTTTGATTGAACTGGCGGCGACGGTGGTAATTTCGACAGCTTTGCTGCCCGTGGTGAGGCGTCTGGCGGCGAGCAGATTGCGCGCATCGCGCTGATATGCTTTGATTTTGCGCCCCCGCGACGATGTTTGGTGAGGAATTCCACCATGTTCATCGACCAAGTACCGAGCGCATCTCTGCGCCTGCGCCACGCAGGGGTGCTGCTGGGGCTTGACAAGTGGTGTATAATAGAAATAGACAAAAATTCAAAGGAGGGTGTACACATGGCAAATTGGTCTTGGTGGGTCTGGGCTCTTGCAGGAGTCGGTGTTTATTTGCTGGCACTGGTGGGCGGTCTTCTGCTCTGCAACTTTACCAGCTAAAACAGTCAACACAACAGCCACCCCCTGCTCAATGGAGCGGGGGGATTTTTATTTTGGCTCTCATTTGTATTGACGTTTTTGAAGCTTCGGGCGGCGTAATCACCGCCCCTACAGGTGGCAGCACCTGCATAGCACATAAAAATCCACCGCGAAGCGCGCCTGCGGCGAGCACGTCGCTGCGCTGTGTCCTATTCCAGTTTCATAAATCAGTTATCGCGAAGCGCCTGCGCCCCGCAGGGGTGCTTCTTTTCTTTCAAGAAAAGAAGAGGATTTCTCGCTCACCACCATGAAGATGACCACCAGTAGCAGGTAGGGCACGGGCACAAACACGCCCGGGTTCACCAGAGACATGAGCTCAACGGCGACCCAGCTTAGCAGCAGCGTGACGTGGAACGGGCTGCGGCGTTGCAGGAATATTCTGGCGCGGTTGAGGTAGACCCAGCCGTAGGCGAGGATGCCCGCTGCGCCGAACGAGCCGATGATTTGGATGATGCTGTT
>WQRM01000123.1 GCA_009786735.1 Oscillospiraceae bacterium
ACATTTCCGCACCGCGTTGGTTCTGCGATGTGGCGGGGATGACCATGCTGTCTACGAAAAAGTTCACGCCTTCTTCGGGGAACACAAAGCGCAGGTCTTCGTCCGTTAGCGTGCGCATGAGCAGGAAGCAGCCCACGTAGTACGGGCCAAGCGCTGCGTTGCCGCCAATCATGATGTCGTAGATTTCGTCGCCAACGTATTGACGCACCAGCGGTGCTTGCTCGCGCAGCAGCTCGGCGGCAGCGTGCCAGTCGCCTTCATATTCGCTGTTCACGTCAAGCCCAAGGATAAACTTGGCCACGGCGAATGAGTCACGCGAGGACTCAAACATCAGGATTTGCCTATCCAGACGTTCGTCCCACAGTGCAGTCCAGCTAGTGGGGGCTTCAATGCCCATGTCACGCAACATGCCATAGTTATAAATCAGCCCGGTCATGCCCCACACGTAGGGCACGGAGTACAACCCGCCGGGATCAAACCACAGGTCGAGCATGTCTAAGCCGTGCACGTCGCGCTGGATGAAGTGCAGGTTGGTGATGTTGTCAAAGTTGATGCGGTTGAGGTTGCCCTCGTTGATTAGGCGCTGAATCATGTAGTCGCTGGGGAATGTCAGGTCAAAGCTTTCGCCGCCTGCGGTGAGGCGGGTGTGCAGCTCATCGTTGGTGTTGAAGGTGGAATAGTTGACGTTGATGCCGGTGAGGGTCTCGAACGCGCGCACGATGTGCAGCTCGGGTCCGGTGGCGATGAACTCGCCCCAGTTGACCACATTGAGGGTTGTGCCGGCGAGGTCGCGGGTGTATTCGCCCAGCAGCTGGTCTTGGATGCGGCTTAAGCCGCCGTCGTTGGCTGTTGTGCCGCAGCCGGTGAGTACCACGGCCACGCTTGCGAGCATGACCACGCCCAGCACAAGGGCAAGAATGCGTTTTTTCATGCGGTTTCTCCTTTAAATGTGTTTATTCTGGCGCTTTGCAGCGCGAGCTTGTAGCAGATTGCTGCCCAATAGCAGCAGGAACATCATCACGAAAATCAGCGTGGTGAGGGCATACATGTCCGGGCGCACCAGCATGCGAATCTGCCCGAAGATGTGCAGCGGCAGCGTGGTGAACGGACCGGCCGTGAAGCGGCTGATGACGAAGTTGTCCAGCGAAAGCGTGAAGGTGATGAGAAAGGCGCTGGCGATGCCTGTGCTGATGCTCGGCAGCGTGACGCGAAAGAACGCCATCACCTGCGAGCAGCCCAAGTCTTGCGCGGCCTCGGCCAAGTGGGGGTCGGTTTGGCGTAGCTTGGGCAGCACGGAAAGGATTACATACGGCAAACACATGGTGATGTGCGCCAGCAGCACCGTGCCAAAGCCCAGCACAAATTGCTGGTTGAACAACGCGCCGCCGAAGATGAACAGCATCATCATTGAGATGCCCATCACGATTTCCGGGCTCATCAGCGGGATGTTCGTGGCGCTCATGGCGATGCGCTCGGTGAATTTGCGGCGCAGGCGGTCGATGCCCACCGCCGATAGTGTGCCCAACAGCACTGTGATTATTGCCGTGGACAGCGCGAGAATCAGCGTGTTGCGCAGTGCGGCCTGTGCCTCAAAGTTGGTGGTGAACAGCCGCACATACCAGTAAAAACTGAAGCTTTCAAAGTTGCTCGTGGTGCGCCCACTGTTGAACGAAAACACCACAATCACCGCAATCGGCAGGTATAAAAACAGGAAAATCAGGCCAGCATATACGCTCGAAAGGATGCCGTTTTTGCGCATCTTCATGTCACAAAAGCTCCTTTCTCGCGGTCTCCCATGCGGTTAAGCACCAGCATGCACACCAGAATCATCAGCATCAGAATCAGCGAAAACGCAGCACCCAAGTTCGTTTCGTTGAGCACGCGATCGTTGATGACGTCGCCAATCAGTCGCACGCCACCGAGGCGGTCGTTGATGAAAAACACGCTCACGCTTGGCACAAACACCATGATCACGCCGCTCATCACGCCGGGCATGCTCAGCGGCACAATCACCCGCCGCAGCACTTCCCAGCGGCTTGCGCCGAGGTCTTGCGCGGCCTCCACCAGCTGCACATTCAGGCGCGCCATGACGGTGTAAATCGGCAAAATCATGAACGGCACGAAGTTATACACCATGCCCAATATCGCAGCGCCGGGCGTGTTGATTAAGCCCAGCCGCGGCAAGCCAACGGTCGCCAGAATGTTGTTGATTAGCCCATTGTGCTCAAGAATGTAGCGCCATGCGTTGGTGGCGATGAGGAAGTTCATCCACATGGGCACCATGATCAGCAGCATGAGAATGCGCTGTGTGGACTGCTTGCTTTGCGCCATGAAATGCGCCAGCGGAAACGCCAGCAGCAAACTGATGCCCGTGGCGAGCGCGCCATACAGGAGCGAGTCGCCGAACATGCGCAGGTAGGTGTCGCGCCGGGCAGGGTGGAAGATGTATTCAAACCATTGCAGGCTGAACTGACCGTCGTTGTTGGTGAAGGCGAAGTAGGCCACCAGCACCAGCGGCACGAGGATGAAAATCACCGTCCACAGCGTGAATGGCGCGTTGAGCAAGGTGGCACTCAAGGGGAGTTTGCGCTTATTCATCTTCATCCTCCTCAAGCGGATTGCTCAGCTCGTCAAACTCGTCCGAGAAGCTGGAGTAGTCGCCGATGAGGTCGGAGTACTTCGATTTTTTCATCACGTGGATTTCCTGCGGGTCAATCATGATGCCAATCACGTCGTCCACTTGGTAAGCGTCGGTGCATTGTATCATCCACTTGAAGCCCTGCACGTCCACGATGTATTCATAGTGCACGCCCTTGAACGTCGCGCTGGTGATGGTGCCGGGCAGCACGCCGCGCGCCGCGGGCACAATGTCCACGTCCTCGGGGCGAATGACCACGTCAACTTTTTCGTTTTTGGCAAAGCCTTTGTCCACGCAGGTGAAGGTCATGCCCGCAAACTTGACCTTCAAGTCCGCCAGCATGATGCCATCGATAATGTTGCTTTCGCCGATGAAGTCCGCCACAAAGGCGTTCTTGGGCTCATCGTAGATGTCCTTGGGCGTGCCGATTTGCTGAATCACGCCCTCGTCCATCACCACGATGGTGTCGCTCATCGAAAGCGCTTCTTCTTGGTCGTGCGTCACGTAAACGAAAGTCACACCCAGCTGCTGCTGAATGTTCTTGAGCTCCACCTGCATGTCTTTGCGCAGCTTGAGGTCAAGCGCGCCGAGGGGTTCGTCCAGCAGGAGCACACGCGGCCGCACGGCAAGGGCGCGGGCGATGGCAACGCGCTGTTGCTGCCCGCCGGAAAGTGAGGCGATCGTGCGCTTCTCGAAGCCGGCGAGGTTGACCATCGCCAGCATTTCGGTCACGCGGTCGTGCACTTCTTTCTTCGACAGCTTGGCCAGTTTGAGCCCGAACGCCACGTTTTTGTAGACATTGAGGTGCGGGAACAGGGCATAGCGCTGGAAGATGGTGTTCACCTGCCGCTTGTGCGGCGGCACGCCCGCGCAGTCGGTGCCGTCGAAAATGACTTGACCGTCGTCGGGTTGCAAAAAGCCTGCAATAATCCGCAAGGTCGTTGTCTTACCACAGCCGCTGGGTCCCAGCAGCGTGATGAACTCCTTGTTGCGAATATACAGGCTCAAATCTTGCAGAATGGGCTGACCGCCCAGCGCAATGCTAATGTTGCGCAAGTCGATGACAATATCTTTTTCCAATTATCTACAACCTTCCATTGCTAGACGTCAGACGCTAGATAGTTTATGTGTTAGTGGATGGGCACGATATGCCGCGCCTCCATGTGTGGTACCATTTCGCCGTTATACTCCCACTCGCCACTTACGATGGCGTAAATGCGAACGAAGTCTCCCAGCTCAACGTTTGCAAATAAGTATCTGCTCACATGTACGAGACCGACACTTCCTTCATGTTCTACAGTAAGTCGAGCCTGATTCATCAATTCAGCAATTCCTTCGCGTGGTATGTGTAAGATAAAATGATGTATCGTTGCCTCAAAGCTAACGGGTTGCCCAAAATCTACTGGAAATGCATTCAGCTCAGCCAACGTAATATTCGAGTCTGAAAAATCCGGCTCGCTGAAGACCATTTCAAACCATTCATCCCAGTCGTCATAGCCAAAGTCATCATGCCACCACTCGTCATGCGTGTGACGATTGCCCACGGGGTGCGCAAACATCAAAAGCGCAATGAATGCTGCAAACACAACAAACACGACAGCCGCAACAATCAAGGCAATCGGAGGCTCGTTGTTTCTGCGCGCGGGCTTGGCGGCTGGCTCGCGCACACGGCGGCGCGAGGGCTGGTTGCAGTAGTGGCAAATGAGCTCGTTGTGGTCAATGAGCCGGTCACAGTGTTTGCAATGCATATGCGCGCCCCCTTACACGACTTTTCACGTTATACTATACAGCAAACGAGGGGAAATGTCAAGCGTTTTTTTGCAAGAATAAAAATGTCCTACCCACAGCACAGACCGGGGTAGGACATCGCGGTGCGTGGAGCGCGGTTATGCGCAGTTTTCCAGATACCAGCAGAACAACGTGCCAGCCAGCCTGCCGCCCGCGAACATCAGCAGCGGCACGGCGATACCAAGCACAACGCCCGCCAAAATAATCAGCAGTCTGCGCCACCAGTTGTTGCGTGGCGGCGGATACTGATAGAGACTCTCCTCTGCCTCCCACTCGGCGTAGATGGTCAAGTAAGTGTTGGCAAGCGCCATGGCAGCAGCGACGATGGCTGCGGGGTTGCGCGGCATGCCATCAAGCGCCCAAACTTCGGTGGAGTTGGTGATAACCACGCGAGTGCCATCCACGTACACGTGCCAGCCCATGAAAATGTAGCCTGCACGGGTTGCTGCGGGCACCGCAAAGTTGTGGGTGTAAGTTGCAGTGCGGATGGTGGTGGGTGTGTTTTCGCCGGTGATGCTGCCGCCTGTGGCATCGAACAAC
>WQRM01000124.1 GCA_009786735.1 Oscillospiraceae bacterium
TTTCGCTTCGCCTGTGCCTCTGGGTACTCCTGCGACGGTTCCAATCGACTATACCACAAAATCCCACACCTGTACAGGTGCTTTTCTATTTGACGCTTACGAACAATTGATAGAAAATAAAGGCTTAAAAGAAAGCTTAATTATTTTGACGCTTTTTACGCCGATTTTGAATAAAGACAAGCAGCGAGAAGAAACAATAGCAACTGCAAAGCAATCTATACTTAGAGGTCTGACTACACTTCAAATTACTGACAAAAACGGGAAAGTAGTCGCGAAAATTCCGCCGTTAAACGGCGGCGACTCAGAGAATGAAATTGCTATACTGGAGATGCATATGCATCGTGATATGTCGCAATCGCAACAATTGCAGGGGCATTTTCTAGGGATTTTGATAGCAATAATACAAAGAAAACATAAATTTTCTATTGAAGATTTGGATTTTATTTTTGACAACAATATGATTGTTCCGGATGACAGAATTGAAATAATCAAGCATGGACTCTATCTTGGTCTATCGGGGAGCTATTACGCCGCACTACACTTGCTCGCTCCGCAAATGGAGAATATATTCAGAGAAATTGCTCGCGAATGCGGTGCGATTGTTACTACATACGATGCAACCGACCATAGCGAGCAAGCAAAAACATTGGGTTCAGTTTTTGAATTGCAGGAACTCGTGGATAGTTACGATGAGAATATACTTTTTACGCTAAAAGGCTTGCTCAATGAAAAAGCTGGAGCTAACTTACGCAATCGCGTCGCACACGGAATTTTAGACACGAGCGAAGGCTCAAGAGGCGTTGCAATCTATTTCATTTGTCTGTGCTTAAAAATATTCTCATGGTATTCAGACGAAAGTTACTCCATATTAGTTGAGGCATTGGAGGAACAAACTCCTTAGCTGGAAAGTACATTTCTCAGATAAGTCGATATTTTTTGAAAATTTGGACAAATACCCTTGACAAAATCTATATGCAAAAAAAGAACACTTCGTCACTCCAGCAAAGACCCCCGCAGCCGTTGCAGGATGGCTTTCTCGCGGCGGCTCACCTGCACTTGGGTCATGCCGAGCGCTTCGGCGGTGCGCGACTGCGTCATGGCGTTGAAGTAGCGCAGCTCCACCAGCCGTCGCTCGCGTTCGTCAAGGGTATCCATCACTTGGCGCAGCGCGAGTTTGTCTACAATTTCGCCGGCTTGCGATGGCACGGGCAGGTCGAACTCGTGTTGGCCGCTGTCGTCTTGGCTGGTGAGGGACATCACGGGCATGGCGCTGCCCAGCAGCATGGCGCACTCGCTGATGTCAAGCCCGGCGAGCTCGGCGAGCTCACTGATGCTTGGCTCGCGACCGAGATTTTCCGCAAGTTGCTCTTTTTGGCGCAGCAGATCGCGGGCTTTTTCGCGCGTGGTTCTGCCGACTTTCACCGCGCCGCCCTCGCGGAACAGGCGCTTGATTTCGCCTAGGATCACCGGCACCGCATACGTCGAAAACGCCAGCCCGCGCGTGGTGTCGAAGCCATCTGCGGCCTTGATGAGCCCCACGCTGCCCGCCTGCACCAGGTCGTCAAACTCAACGCCCCTGCCTTGCAATTTGCGCGCGCAGGCGTAGACCAAGCCCATGTTTTGCTCAACGAAGGTGTTGCGCTCAATTGTGCACTCAGCTATCATTGCGCTTGCCTTTGATGAGCTTGCCCATGGTGATCGTCGTGCCTTTGCCGGGCGTTGAGCGCACGCGTAAACTGTCCATGAAGCTTTCCATCACGGCAAAGCCCAGCCCGGCACGCTCGTCGCCGAGGCTTGAGTAAAGCGGCTGCCGCGCGAGCTTGATGTCTTCGATGCCGCGGCCTTGGTCTTTCACCATCACGCGGAAGTAGCCGTCCACATAGATGCCCGCCCACAGGGTGATTTTGCCGGTGGTGTCGGGGTAGGCATGCACGATGGCGTTGGTCACGGCCTCGCTCACGGCGGTTTTGATGTCGGTGAGTTCTTCCACCATGGGGTCTAATTGCGCAGCAAAGGCAGAGACTGTGGCGCGTGCAAATCCTTCGTTGATTGAGCGGCTGTCCAGCATCAGCTTCATTTGGTTGATGAGGGTATGTTTGTTGTATTTCATGTGCGGATTTCCTCCTTTTGTTTGAGCGTTGCGAGTGTTTGCAGGTGCGCCATTTGCATCATGCGCAGCCCCTGCGGCGAAAGATTCACCACCTCCAGCGCTGCGTCGTGGGCGGCGAGCAGGCGGTAGCGCCCCATCACGAGCCCCACCGCTGAGCTGTCCATGAAGGTCACGGCGGCGAAGTCCAGCCGCACGCGTGGCGGGCGCAGCTTGGCAATGGCTTGGTCGATGGGCTCGCGCACGGCGGCTGCGTTGTGGTGGTCAATTTCGCCCACCAGATATGCCGTCAGGCGATTTTTTTCATAGCGAATATCCAAGGGTATACTTGTCCTCCTTTTTGCGTATAGATTGAATTTACCACAAATCGCGCGCGAAATTTCGGGAATTGCGCGGTTGCCTTGACATTCTCGTCCAAGCATGATATGATAGAGGTATGAGAATGATTGAACTGGTGCTCATCGCCCTCGGCCTCGCCATGGATGCCTTCGCTGTGGCGGTGTGCAAGGGGCTAAGCCTGCCCAAAGTTCGGCTGCGCCACATGCTGGTGGTGGGGCTTTACTTCGGCGTGTTCCAAGCGATCATGCCCCTGCTGGGCTGGCTGTTGGGCGCGCGCTTTGCGGGCTATGTGCAAGCCGTTGCGCCGTGGATCGCCTTCGTGTTGTTGCTGGTCATCGGTGGCAAGATGGTGTGGGAAAGCCGCAAGAAAGACGACACCGAGCGTAATCCATCGCTCGGCTTGCGTGTGATGCTGCCGCTTGCCATCGCCACGAGCATCGATGCCCTCGCCACGGGTGTGACGTTCGCGTTCCTGCAGGTGAACATCTGGCTTGCGATTGCGCTCATTGGCACGATCACCCTTGCGATGAGCATGGCCGGGATGAAAATCGGCAACGTGTTCGGGCTGCGCTTCAAGAGCCGCGCCGAGCTTGCCGGTGGCATCATCCTCATTGGCATGGGCGTGAAAATTTTGGTGGAACACCTTGCGTTTTCGGGCTAGGTGTGGTATAATATAAACTGTATGTGAGGTGTGCGCATGAAGAAGCTATTCATTGGGCTGCTTTGCCTGGCAATGCTGGGCTTGTTTGCGTGTGAGCTGGAGCGTGGTCCGCAAGAAATCTCGCTTGCTGTTGCGCAAGAGCAGGCTACACCCGAACTCATCTATGCCCGCCCTTTCCATGACATCACACTGATGGCTTGGCCATCCGACCATGTCCCCTCATTCACCCTAGCACAGTACGGCTACATTATGCTTTACTATCCATCCTATTGTGACACGAGCATTCCGGGGCACATACGCGTGCAAACCATGGTCATTACCAATGAGGCAGGATTTTATCAACGCATAGAGGGTCTGACCGCAAGCGCCCCTATCTATGATGAACTTTGGTTTTTCAGCGACTCGAGCAATTTTAGAGACTTCAATGGCGATGGCTACCGTGACATCATGCTGCGAAACTGGGAGAAACGCACTGCACAATTTCTGATATGGTGCAGCGACACAGGCGAGTTTGTGTTTAGCGAAACCCTGCGTGAACTCTACCCGTTTTCTCTCAGTTCGGACACCGACCTGTTGCATGTGTGTGATCCTGAAAATGGGAATTGCCGCGACTATCGCTATCGTGACGGACAACTACAATTGGTGCGTGAAGCACCACGGAGGACAGAATGACCCACCCCACCATCACCCAAATCGCGCCCGCCGTGCACTGCGTGGCCGTGCGCACCGAGCAATTCAAAACCGCGCGCATGGTGCTGCAAATGGCGCTGCCGCTGCGGCGTGAGCAAGCCGCCCAAACCGCGGCAAACGCTCTGCTGCCGTTTTTGCTGCACCGCTGCAGCGCCGCGATGCCCACCCCGCGCAAGCTTGAGCAAACACTCGCCGACCTGTACGGCGCGGTGCTGCACGCCAACGTCAACAAGCAAGGCGAGGCGCAGATTCTGTCCATCGGGCTCACCGCCATGGACGACCGCTTCGCGCTTGCGGGCGAGAAAATCGCCGAAGAATGCGCCGCGCTGCTGCTCGACCTGCTCTTTCGCCCCCTCATCAACGAAAGCACCGTTGAGCTGGAAAAACGCCTGCTCATCGAGCGCATGGAAAGCGAAGAGGGCGACAAGTGGAAATATGCCGCGCAGCGCGCCGAGGCGCTCATGTGCAGCGACGAAGCCTATGGTCTGAACCCGCTGGGCGAGAAAGATGCCGTGGCTGCACTCACCGTCGCTGACGTGCAAGCCGCTTGGCAGGCGCTGCTCATCGCCGCACCCATGCAGCTCACGATGGTCAGCAACGCCGCCAGTGAGCCCATCTGCGCTGCCCTGCGCGAGCGTTTTGCCACCCAGCAGCGCGAGCCGGTGCAGCCGCAAACGCAGTTTATTCCAACGCCTGGTGATGTGCGCAACTTCCGCGAAGAACAGCAGATTGAGCAAGCCAAGCTGATGATCGGCTTTCGTGCTGGCGTGAACTCCGCCAGCGAAAACGACTATGCCCTGCGTGTTGCCGTTGATCTGTTCGGCGGCGGTGCGCACAGCAAGCTGTTCCTCACCGTGCGCGAAAAACTCAGCCTGTGCTATCACGTCAGCGCGCAGCCGCACCGCTACAAAGGTCTGGTGATGGTGCGTGCCGGCATCGACACCGAGAAGTTCGACGAAGCCCGCGAGGCGATTCTGGACATGCTCGCGCAGCTGCAGACCGGCGACTTCACCGACGAAGATTTGGCGACCTCGCAGCGCTCCATGTGCGACAGCTACACCACCTACACCGACCTGCCCGAAACCCTCGCCGCTTGGTACGGCTTGGGG
>WQRM01000125.1 GCA_009786735.1 Oscillospiraceae bacterium
GCTGACCTACGTGCTCGGCTGGAGCGGATGCTGGTGGCGTATACCTACGCGAACGAGCCGGTGTATGCCCGCGACCTGGGCGTGTGCGGCGCGATGACGCTGCTGCTGAAGGATGCACTGAACCCGAACTTGGTGCAGACGCTTGAGAATAGTCCTGCGCTGATGCATGGCGGACCGTTTGCGAACATCGCGCACGGCTGCAACAGCTTGCGTGCAACGAAACTCGCGCTGAAGCTGGGGGATTACGCCATCACCGAGGCGGGCTTTGGCAGCGACCTTGGGGCAGAGAAGTTCCTGCACATCAAGTGCCGAGCGGGCGGGTTTGTGCCGAGCTGTGTGGTGATTGTTGCCACGGTGCGCGCGCTCAAACACAACGGCGGCGGCGACTTGGCTGCGGGCTACCCGAACTTGCAGACGCATGTGGAGAACATGCAGGGCTTTGGCTTGCCGGTGGTGGTTGCGCTCAACCGCTTTGCGGACGACACGGACGAAGAGATCGCGTTTTTGCGCGCGAACTGCCCGGTGCCTATCGCGTTGTGTGAGGTGTTCGCCCATGGCGGCGCGGGTGGCGAGGAACTGGCTAAGCTTGTGATTGAAGCCTGCGCGCAACCGGCGAACTATGTGCCGCTGTATGACTTGGAGGATGGCATCAAGCAAAAGCTGCACAAGATTGCCACCACGCTTTATCGCGCGGACGGCGTGCAGTTCACCCCGGCGGCGGAGAAATCGCTGAAGCGGCTGGTTGAGTTGGGCTATGATAATCTGCCGGTTTGCGTGGCAAAAACGCCCGCTTCGCTCAGCGATGACCCAGCGAAGCTCGGCAGCCCGCGCGGGCACAGCATCACCGTGCGTGACGTGACCGTGAGCGCCGGCGCAGGCTTTGTGGTGGCCTACACAGGCGACATCATGGTCATGCCCGGCTTGCCCAAAACGCCCGCCGCGTGCCGCATGGACATCGATGACGATGGCACAATAACTGGTCTATTTTAGGAGGATGACATAGATGAAAGAACAATTATTGCAATTACAAGCGCAAGCAACGCAGCGCATCGCCGGGTGCGAAAGCACGCAAGAGCTTGAGGGCGTGCGCGTGAATTATCTGGGCAAAAAAGGAGAGCTGACGGCCATTCTTAAGCAGATGGGCAAGCTCAGCGCCGAGGAGCGCCCTGTGATGGGTCAGCTTGCCAACGAAGTGCGCGCGCAGCTCGAAGCTGCACTGGAGCAACGCGGCGGCGCGCTCAAACAGGCGGAACTCGCGGCTCGGTTGGCGAGCGAGAAAATCGACATCACCATGCCGGGCACGCAGCGCGAAGTGGGGCACAAGCACCCGCTGAGCATCGTGCAGGATGAGATCAAGGAGATCTTCTTGGGCATGGGCTTTAGCGTGGCAACGGGGCCCGAAGTGGAGTGGGACTACTACAACTTTGAGGCGCTCAACCTGCCGCCGGGGCACCCTGCGCGGGACACGCACGACACGTTCTACATCACCGAGCGCATGCTGCTGCGCACGCAGACGTCGCCGGTGCAGATTCGCTACATGGAAGAAAACGCGCCGCCGATTCGCATCATTGCGCCGGGGCGGGTGTATCGCCAAGACAGCCTGGATGCCACGCACTCACCGGTGTTTCACCAGATTGAGGGCTTGGTGGTAGACAAAGGCGTGACGATGGCGAACCTTAAGCATACCCTTGACCTGATGTGCAAGCGGCTGTTTGGTGAGGCGACGCAGACGCGGTTTCGTCCGCACCATTTCCCGTTCACCGAGCCGAGCTGCGAGGTGGATGTGAGCTGCTTCCGTTGCGGTGGCAGCGGCTGCGGCTTGTGCAAAGGCGAAGGCTGGATTGAACTGCTGGGCTGTGGCATGGTGCATCCCGAGGTGTTGCGCCGCGGCGGCATTGACCCGGAAGTGTACAGCGGCTTCGCGTTTGGCATGGGCCTTGACCGCATCACGATGACGCGCTTTCGCATTGATGACATTCGCTTGCTGTTTGAAAATGACCTGCGCTTTTTGGGGCAGTTTTGACCCCCACCGTCACGCTACGCGTGCCACCTCCCCCAAGGGGGAGGCATCAAATCTCTGCGTTGATTTTACTTAGCATTTTTGCCGGTTGACAAATATTTTACCTGAAAGAAGCCCGCCCAGTTAATGCCTCCCCCTTGGGGGAGGTGCCCCTGAAAGGGGCGGTGGGGGCACAAGGAGTAACACATGAAATGTTCAAAAAGATGGCTGAGCGAGCACGTTAAGCTCGCATGCAGCGACAAACAATTTGCGGATGCCATGACCATGAGCGGCTCGAAAGTTGAGGCCTTTGCGCAAGAGGGCAGCCAGCTGCAAAACATCGTGGTTGGCTTGGTGACGGCGGTTGAACGCCATGCCGACAGCGACCGCCTGTGGGTGTGCCAAATTGACGTGGGCGGCGAGCAGGTGCAGATCGTCACGGCGGCGCAGAATGTGACGGCAGGCTGCTATGTGCCCGTGGCGAAGGATAACTCGGTGATTGCCGGCGGCGTGCAAATCAAGAAAACCAAGATGCGCGGCGTTGCCAGCCAAGGCATGCTGTGCGGCATTGATGAGCTGGGCTTGACCCAGCACGACTTCCCGTATGCGGTGGAGGACGGCATCTTTTTGCTGGGGGACGACTGCACGCGCGAGCCGGGGCTTGCGATTCAAACGGCGCTGGGTCTTGATGACATCGTGACGGAGTTTGAGATCACCAGCAACCGCCCGGACTGCTTGAGCGTGGTTGGTCTTGCGCGCGAGGCGGCGGCGACGTTCGGCGTGCCTTTCGTGGTGGCTGAGCCTGCGCTGCCGAGCGGCACGGGTGACGTGAACGAGCACCTGAAGGTGCAAATTGATGAGCCGAGCCTGTGTTATCGCTATGCCGGTGCGGTGGTGCAAAACGTGCGTGTTGCGCCCAGCCCGCGTTGGCTGCGCGAGCGCCTGCGTGCCAGCGGCGTGCGACCCATCAACAACATGGTGGACATCACCAACTATGTGATGCTGGAGTTTGGGCAGCCCATGCATGCCTTTGATTCGCGCTATCTGGACGGCGGGCAGGTGGTGGTGCGCCGCGCTGCGGCAGGGGAGAAGATCACGACCCTCGATGGCACGGAACGCGAGCTGCGCGACAACATGCTGGTGATTGCTGACGCGCAAAAACCCGTGGCGGTTGCCGGGGTGATGGGCGGCGAGTTCAGCGGGGTGATGGATGACACCCAGACGGTGGTGTTTGAGTCGGCGTGTTTCTATGGGCAGCAGGTGCGGGCGACGGCGAAGGCACTCGGCTTGCGCACGGAATCCAGCGCGCGCTATGAGAAAGAACTCGACCCCGACGGCTGCGTGCGTGTGCTCGCACGGGCACTGGAACTGGTGCAAGAACTCGACGCCGGTGATATTGTCAGCGGGGTGGTGGACGTGTTCCCCACGCCGAAGGCGCAGCGCAGCATCCACTTTGACTATGCTTGGGCGAGTGCGTTCATCGGCATTGATTGCCCGGCTGCCACGCAAGTTGCGATGCTGGAAAGCTTGGGCTGCACCGTAAACGGCAACGAAGTGACCGTGCCGACGTGGCGCAATGACCTCGTGGCGCGCGAAGACCTCGCGGAGGAAGTGGCACGGCTGTTTGGCTATGATAAAATTCCGCATGCGCCGCTGCTTGGGCTGGCGGATGCTCGCCTCACGCCGCGCCAGCTGCTGCAAAGCTTTGTGGGCGAGGTGCTGCGTGCGCAGGGCTTCAGCGAGATTCAAACGTGGTCGTTCATCAGCCCGAAAGGCTATGATAAACTCGACCTGCCCGCGGATTCGTTCTTGCGCCGCAGCGTGGTGATTAGCAACCCCCTCGGCGAAGACACCAGCGTGATGCGCACGATTCCGCTGCCGAGCATGCTTGAGGTGCTCAGCCGCAACTATAACAACCGCAATGTGTCGGCGGCGCTGTATGAGCTGGCCACGATATACTTGCCCCCCTCGCCGAGGGGGGATGCCCCGCAGGGGCAGGGGGGAGCGCGCGGCGAAGAAGAGCTGCCCGAAGAGCGCACGGTGGTGACGCTTGGCATGTATGGCGCGGGGGTGGATTTCTTCACGCTCAAGGGCGCGATTGAGCAGCTGCTTGCGCGCTGCGGCGTGGCGAAGTATGACATTTTGGCGATTGCCGAGCCTTATGCGCTGCATCCCGGGCGTGCTGCGGCACTTGCGATTGACGGCGAGGAGTTCTGCTGGTTTGGCGAGGTTTCGCCGCAGGTGCAAGAGAACTACGAGCTGGGCATGCGTGCCTACACCTGCACGATGAACTTCAACGTGCTGTTCGCCAACGCAGATCGCGCGGTGATCTACAAGCCGTTGCCGCGTTACCCGGGCATCACGCGGGACTTGGCGCTCGTGTGCGACGTTGATGTGCCGGTGCTCACGCTGCAACAGGCGATCGAACAAGCCGCCGGCAAGCTGTGCGAGCAAGTTGCGCTGTTTGATGTGTATACCGGCGAGCAAGTTGCGGCGGGCAAGAAAAGCGTGGCCTTTAGCCTGCGGTTGCGCAGCGCGGAAGGCACGCTGACGGACGAACAGGCCGACGCGGCAGTGAAACGCTGCGTGAAGGCACTTGACAAGATGGGTGTGAGTTTGCGGGCATGATATTTCAACAGATTCAGCAGCATTATCCCGGGCTATCGAAAAGCCACCGCAAAGTGGCGGATTTCATCATGCAAAACGTTGACAAAGCTGCGTTCATGACGGCGGCTGCCATCGGCGCGACGGTGGGCGTGAGTGAGTCCACGGTGGTGCGCTTTGCGGCGGTTGCGGGCTATGGC
>WQRM01000126.1 GCA_009786735.1 Oscillospiraceae bacterium
TTTCAGCTCACGGACGACATTCTCGACGTGACGGCAAGCAGCGAGACGCTGGGCAAAACGGCGGGTAAAGACGCCGTGGCGGGGAAAAATACCTGGGTGAGCCTGCTTGGGCTTGAGCAAGCGCAAGCATTTGCGCATGAGCTTGCCGCCGCCGCGCAGACAGCCATTGCGGACTATGCCGAGGCTGGCGATTTGCTGTTTGATTTGCCTGTTTGGCTCATCGAAAGAGACGCCTAGCGGCGGGCAGTCGCTTCGCGATAAATCTGCGAATTTGTGCAGGAAGGAAAACCATGCATAAAATTTTACCGAATATTGCTTCGCCGGCTGACTTGCGCGATATTGCGCATGACGATTTGCCGCGCTTAGCGCAAGAAATTCGTCAGTGTATCATCAGCACGGTGGAGCAAAACGGCGGGCACATGGCCTCGAATTTGGGCGTGGTGGAGCTCACGCTTGCGCTGCATTTGGCGTTTGATTCCCCCCGCGATGCCCTCATTTGGGACGTGAGCCACCAGAGCTACACGCATAAGTTGCTCACGGGTCGTTATGCGCAGTTTGGCACGCTGCGGCAGTCGGGTGGGCTTTCGGGCTTCACCAACCGCGACGAAAGCGGGCACGATTACTTCACCGTGGGGCACTCGAGCTCCAGCGTGTCGCAAGCACTGGGCTTAGCCGAAGCGCGCCGCCTACAGGGCTGCGAGGACTACACCGTGGCGGTGCTGGGCGACGGCGCTCTCACCGGCGGACCGGTTTACGAGGCGCTCAACAACGCCGGACGCAGCCATGCGAAGCTCATCGTGGTGCTCAACGACAACGAGATGAGCATCTCGCGCAATGTGGGCGGGCTGTCACGCTACCTCGCGAAGGTGCGGGCGCAGCCGCGTTATCGCCGCAGCAAGCAGCGCGTGGAACGTGCGTTGCGCCGCATTCCCGGGGTGGGGGACTGCTTGGCCAAGCAGGTGTCGAAGCTCAAGGACTTGGTTAAGCGCGTGCTAACAGGCACAACGATCTTCGAGCAACTGGGTTTGGCCTATATTGGACCTGTGGATGGGCATGATATGGCGCGATTGTCGGCTGCGCTGGAAAGCGCGAAGCTCAGCCCGCGTCCGGCGCTGGTTCACGTGCATTCAACAAAGGGTAAAGGATTCACCTTTGCAGAGCAAGCGCCGGATGAATACCATGGCGTTGCGCCCGTCTGTGGCGTAAAAGCAGAAAGCTTTACAGACATTTTCGGCAATGCATTGTGCGAACTTGCGGCGGGAAATCCTGCCATTTGCGCGGTGACGGCTGCCATGGCACTGGGAACTGGCTTGAGCGGCTTTGCGGCGAAGCATCCCGCGCGTTTTTTCGACGTTGGCATTGCCGAGGCACATGCGGTGACCTTTGCGGCGGGGTTGGCTCGCCAGGGCATGCGCCCGGTGGTGGCGTTGTACTCAACCTTCATGCAGCGGGCGTTTGATCAACTGCATCACGACGTTGCGCTGCAGGGTTTGCCCATGGTGGTAGCCGTTGACCGCGCGGGCTTTGTGGGCGCAGACGGCATCACGCACCATGGACTATACGACGTGGCGATGTGTGCGGCGTTGCCCGGCGCGCAGGTTTATGCGCCCGTGGCGGCCGACGAACTGCGCGGCATGCTGCAGCACGCGTTGCGGGACGACAAGCTCAGCTTTGTGCGCTATGCGCGCGATTGCGCGGTGCAGCTTGCGCCGGATCAATCTTGCGAAACCTTCGATGAATTTGGCAGTGGCGATTGCGCCATTGTGACCTATGGTCGCTTGGTGCATGAAGCCTTGCAAGTGCCGGGCGTGCGTGTGTTGCGGCTGCGGCGCGTGCTGCCGATTGACCCTGCCGCTGTGCAGGCGGTGCTGAATTGCCGCCGCGTGTGTTTCTTTGAAGAGGGCATCCGCGCAGGCGGCGCTGGCGAGCGCTTTGGTGCGATGCTCGCACAGGCGGGCTATGCGGGCGAGTTCACGCTCAACGCGGTGGAGGGTTTTGCTCGCCACGCGAGCTTGGCGGAGCTCCTCGCCGAGCACCAGCTCGACCGTGCCGCGATGCGCGAAGCCTCGCAACTTTTTTGAAAAAAAGTTGCACAAAAAACTTTAGTCGCGCTACGCGCGGGGTGAATTTAATGAGATTGGATGTTGTCTTGGTTGAGCGGGGATTATGCGCGAGTCGTGCTAAAGCGCAGCGTGTGATAGAAGAGGGCTTGGTCAGCGTGAATGGTGAGCCTGCACAAAAACCGAGCAGGATGATTGTGCAAGACGACGAAATCGTGCTGCAAGATGACCACGCGCAGCACTACGTTGGTCGCGGCGCGCTCAAGCTGCTGCACGCGCTGGAGGTCTTCGACATCAACGTGGCTGGGCTGCGCTGCCTAGACGTTGGCGCGAGCACAGGCGGTTTTACGCAGGTGCTGCTCGAACGCGGCGCGGCGCATGTGACTGCCGTGGACGTGGGCACGGGGCAGCTGGCACCCATGCTGCGTGAAGACCCGCGCGTGCATTCACGCGAGCAGATGGATATTCGCATGCTTGAAATGCCAGCAGTGGAGTTCGCCTGCGTGGACGTTTCGTTCATCTCGCTGAAGCTGGTGTTGCCCAAGTTAGCAGAGCTTTTGCTCCCGCAACGTGCAGCAGTAGCACTGGTAAAACCGCAGTTTGAGTGCGGACCTTCCGCGGTGAACAAGCGCGGGCTGGTGAAGTCGCCCAGGGAGCGTGAACGTGCGTTGCGGCAGGTGATTGCCGCCGCGCAACAGGCCGGTTTCGCCGAGCTTGGGGTGACGCAATCGCCGCTGCTGGGCGGGCAGGGCAACGTGGAATTTCTACTATATTTGCAAAGGGAGGGCTGCGCGTGAAACAGATGATGGTGGTGCAAAAATCATCGGCGGAGGCACTTGCGGCGGAAATTGAGGGGCGTTTGCGCAAACTCGGCGTGAAAATTGTTCACAATCCGGCGCAGTGTGATGCCATCATCGCCGTGGGTGGTGACGGCACGATTCTCAACGCCGCACACATGGTGCTGCCGCACGGCAAGCCTGTGCTGGGCGTGAACGCCGGGCGGCTGGGATTTCTCGCCGGACTGGAACAGCATGAGTTGGATACGCTGCTGCCGCGCTTGGCAGCTGGCGATTTTGCGCTGGATTATCGCATGTTGTTGCATGTGCAGGTGGAGCAGCACGGACAAATTATCCGTGACAGCCTGTGCGTGAACGATGCGGTGTTGGCGCGGCGTTTCCCACGCATTGCGGAAATTAATGTGATCTGCGACGACGGTCAAACGCTGTCATATCTGGGTGATGGCGTGATTTTCGCCACGCCCACAGGCTCCACGGCCTATAATTTTTCGGCGGGTGGCCCGGTGGTGCAGCCGGGCATTGAGAGCATTTTGCTCACGCCCATTTGCAACCACAAAGCACCGGCGCGCACCATCGTGTTTGCGGCGGATTCCACCTTTTCGGTGGAAATCCCGGACGAGGAGCTCGCACTGGGCATTGACGCACAAGCTCCGCAGCCGTTGCATCGTGGCAGCCGCGTGACCGTGCGCCGCCACAGCAGCCAAGCGGCGTTTATTCGCCTGAAGCCTGCGAGTTTTCTCGAAATCTTCAACGAAAAAATGGGGGTGAGCTTATGAAATCGCAGCGGCATCAGCTGATTTTACGTTTGATTGGTGAGCAGCAAATCGCCACGCAGGAGCAATTGCTCACCGCGCTTGCACAGGAGGGCATGGTCGTTGCACAGGCCACCATCTCGCGTGACATTGCGCAGCTAAAGTTGCGCAAAAATGGTGCGTATTATGAGATTGAGCCCGACATTCCACAGGGCAAGGCAGCCAATTTGCGCATGATTTTGCGCAGTTCCATCGTCGGCGTGGAGGGCGCGGGGCACACGGTATGCGTGCGCTGCGAGGTCGGCATGGCGCAAAGCGTTTGTGTGGCGATTGATGCGCTGAAACCTGCGGGCATACTGGGTAGCTTGGCGGGGGATGACACCATTTTCCTGTTGTGCAAAACTGAGCAGGACATGCAGAAAGTCCGAGAGGAGATTCGGCAATATGCTACAGCATCTAACCATTGATAACATAGCGGTCATCAAGCAGGCGCAGCTGGAGTTGCCGGCGGGTTTCGTTGCGCTCACGGGTGAAACCGGTGCGGGCAAGTCCATTGTGATTGATGCCATCAACGCTGTGCTGGGCGTGCGCACCAGCCGCGATCTCATCCGCACCGGCGCAGAAACGGCGCGAGTGTCGGCGCAGTTCGGCGAAGTTGGGGCGGAAATCACGACCTTGTTGCGTGAACATGACCTGCCGGAAGAAGATGACGGCACGGTGCTGGTGAGCCGCGTGATTTCGCACACGAAGAACAGCTGCCGCGTCAACGGCATGCCGGTGACGGTGGCCACGCTGCGCCAACTGGGGCAGCTGCTTGTTAACGTGCATGGTCAGCATGACAACCAGGCGTTGCTCGACCCCGCGCGGCACGTGCATTTCGTGGATGCAATCGCGGAAAACGAGCCCCTGCGCGTGGAGTATCGTGCGGCGTTTGCGCAGTTGCGTGCGCTGCAGCGCGAGCAGGATGCCCTGCAGATGGACGAGGACGAAAAGGCGCGGCGATTGGACATGCTAGAGCACCAAATCGATGAGCTGGAGCAGGCCGATGTGCAGCCCGGCGAGCGAGAGAGCTTGCGTGAGCGGCAGGCGATGATGCGCAACAGCGAGAAGATCGCCGAGAATTTGCAGGCGGCGACGACTGCACTGGGCGATGAGGCGGGCGCAATCACATTGGCGTTTG
>WQRM01000127.1 GCA_009786735.1 Oscillospiraceae bacterium
AAACATTGATGCACTTAGTACATTGGTTACGGAAAGTTTTAAGCTTGACCCCTATGGGGAAACGCTGTATGTTTTTTGCAACAGAAGCCGAGAGGTCACGAAACTGGTCAGCCATGACCAAATCCGCAAGATTTTGCCGAGATTCGCCAGCCAGCACATCGAATTCGCGTGCAAACATGGCGATGCGACGCAGGGAGTCATCGGGCTGCAGCAGCTTCATGAAATGCGCACCCAGCGGGTTCATCGCTTGCAGGGTGAAGTCGTGTTGTGTGAGCCGGTCGAGGGGCTTGTCCACGCCGAGATTTTTCAGCTCGGCGCTGAGTGTTTCGAGGGGCAGCGGCAGCTCAAACGAGCCGCCCTGAGTGATATGTAGGGTTAGCATGTTGCTCCTTTCTGGTCAGCGAGAATTTTTCTGATGCACACGCCGCACACATGCCTGCGTCCAATGAGATAGCGGCAGTCTGTGCAGTCGTGTTCGGGCGGCGCGCGAGGTGGGTCGGTTGCTTGGGCTAGATTCTTGTTTTGGGTCATAGAGGCCTTTCTGTTTCTGTTTTTCGCCGGGTTAGATGATGCCGAGGTTGCTCAGCAGCTCGCGGATGACTTCCAGCCAAGTGGGCAGCCGTTCAATGATTTCCGCTAGCAGGTCAAACATGTGCATGCGTGCGCTCCTTTCTATCTAGACTTAAATGCAAAAAGCCCGCAATTCTCAAACATAGAATTACGAACTTGGGGTGGGTTTCTTGCAATCAAAAAGCGCCATGTCGCAGCTTGTTCAGCCGCTCTACATGGCGCTTGTGTGATTATGTGGGTGTTAATTTAGTTTTTGGTGTTTCAAAAATGTTGATATACTTGGCTTTTCGCTGATTGTCGTATTATATTATCCTCCGTGGCGCCGCGTGCGCCTGGTGCGCCTGCGGGACCCATCGGGCCTTGGCAGCCAGCGTGCCCAGCCGGTCCAACAGGACCCGCAGGGCCAGCAGGGCCTTGCGGACCAGGTGTGCCATGTTTCACGGTATAGCAAACGGTGTCTTCGCTACCACAGCGGCTGGGTGCGGGTGCCGGCAGGGGCATCGCCGGGCTGAAGGGTGCGGGTGTCGGCAGAGTGGTAGGGGGCGAATATTGCGCGATGGTCGGGCGAATTCCCGAAGGTGCGGGAGCTGGCAGCGGGGTGACGGGGCTGCCGGCGCATGCGCGGGCTTTGGCAGCAGCTGCACGGGCAGCGGCGGGGNTATAATAATTACGTTGAGCGCTCATTGTATTTTCCCTTTCTGGCGTTTGAGTGATGCACGTCCATAGTGCGGTACAGTTCATTATATTTTGGCGGCGGCGTTTTGGTGCTTGACAAATTTCTGCACGCTGTGTTGTGGCTTTTTGCTTGACATCGCGACCAAAATTCGTTATAATAGAAACATGGATAATATTGCCCGCATCAATCGCAGCCTGCACAAACAATTTGGCGGGCGTTTTTGTGTTGCGCCTGCAAAGCGGCATCTTTCTCTGCAGGGCGAAAGCGACGACTGGCATGCCATTGTGCAGGCAGGGCAGCTGGCGGCGGAGATGTTGCGAGGTGAAGGCAGTGTGGTCAATGACGTGCGCTACACCGGCGAGCAGCCTGCAGCCACGCGCTTGCCGTTGGCGCAAGACAAATCGTTAGACGGACAAGCCCCCGATGTGCTGGTGATTGGCGGCGGCTTGGTTGGCTGCGCGATTGCCCGTGAGCTTGCGCGCCACAATCTTGATGTTGTGTTGCTGGAGAAAGAGTGTGATGTGGCCATGCACGCTTCTTCGCGCAATGATGGCATGGTGCACCCCGGGCTTGCGCTCAAGGGCAAGCACACACACAGCCAGCGCGGCAATGCGATGTGCAAAGAGCTGTGTGCCGAGCTGCAAGTGCCCTTCAAACGCCAAGGACATTGCTTGTGCGTTCGAGGCACGAAACGGCGCTGGAGTCGGCAGGGGATTCGTGCGAAGCGCCTTGGGCGAAGGAAATTGCGTCGTCGGCTGCCGAATCTCCACGTTGCGCACAAGCGTGGCGTATATTTCTCTGCAACCGGCGCGGTTTTCTCGCACAGCCTCGCCGTCGCCTATGCCGAAAACGCCATTGAAAACGGCGCGCGCGTGCACTTGAACACGGCAGTCACGGATATCGAAGTGCGCGATGGCGCAATTGCTGCGGTGCACACGAACCGGGGCACGCTGCGTCCGAAGCTGGTGGTCAACGCTGCCGGTGTGTGGAGCGAAGACATCGCCAAGCTTGCGCAAGACCACTTTTTCTCCGTCTATGCGCGCCGCAGCACCTATGCCTTGCTGGATGCCAAGCACAGCAAGCTCATGCGCCACAGTGTTAGCACGCCGGGTGGCGCGGGCGCGATTCGCACGGTGCATGGCAATCTGCTGCTGTGCGCTGGCGCGGTGGGAACCGCCAACAATGAGGACTACACCATCCACGCGCAGGACCTGCACAGCCTGTTTGGCAGCCGCAGCGAACTGAGCGAGGCGTTTCATCTTGAGCAGGGCATCGCAGCATTCAGCGGCACACACGCTGCCACGTTTGATGGCAACCCCGTGTTGCGCCGCGGGCTGTATACCACGAATATCATCCACGCGGCGGCGGTGAGTCTTGCAGCCGCACCGGCAGTCGCGCAAGACGTTGCCCAATGGGCGGCAGACACGCTGCAGGCTGCGCCCAACGAAGACTTCAACCCCCAGCGGCAGGGGATTGTGCACGCCGCGGCGCTCAACAACCTAGCACGCAGTGCGCTGATTCGCCGCGAGCCCGATTACGGCATCATCCTGTGCCGCTGCGCGCAAATCAGCAAAGGCGAGATCCTCGCCGCCATGCGTCGCCCGCTGCCCTGCGACAGCCTCGACGGCATCAAGCGGCGCACACGTGCGGGCATGGGACGCTGCCAAGGCGGCTTTTGCTGCCCACAGATTGCACAAGTGATCGCCGAGGAGCGCGCTCGCCGCGCCATGCGAAGCGCCTAGGCGTTTAAACAACAGAAAGAGGAGAACCCCATGTCCATACAAACCCAAGTTGCAGTGATTGGTGGCGGCCCGGCTGGGCTTGCCGCTGCGCTTGCTGCTGCGCGGCAGGGCGTGGATGTGTTGCTCATTGAGCACCAAGCGCAGCTGCATGCAGCGGATACGTTGCGCAACACGAACGTGCAGGTGCTCACGCAGGCGTTTGCAGAGAAAGTTAACACGCACCCCCTCGGCTGGAGAATCAGCATGGTGACACCGCAGGGCATGCGGCAAGCCTTCGCCAACGCGGTGGTGTTCGCCACCGGCTGCCGCGAGCAAGCTTCGTTAATCCACCGTTATGGTTGCGATGCGCCGGTTGCGGAAACACCGCGTGTTCCCGACCATACGCTGCTGGAGACCATGCGTGTGCCCTTTGACCCAGACACCGGCGACCTTGTGTGCGATGAACACGGCATGGTTGTGCCGGGCATCTTTTGCTGCGGCAGCGCCGCCGGCAGAGCTGACGCGCGCGAAAGCGGTGAGATTACCGGTGCGGCTGCGGCGTGTGCGGTGCAAAATACAAATGAAGAGGAAGAAGCATGAAAAAGAAACTTCTGATTATCGGCGCGGTGATTCTTGCCCTTGCGGTGTTGGTGGGGGGGGCGTATGGTGCGCTCATTTGGCTGCAACCGTTCCAGCGTGATTGCATCGTGGGCTATGGCGAACGCCATCCCATCGTGAATGACGGTGTGATTCCCATGCGCTTGCGCGAAGACGGCTCATTCACGGTGCTGCAGTTCACGGACACGCATTTGGTGCACACACGCGGCCACGATGCCCGCACCCTGCGTGAGTTGGAATACCACACCGCGCGTCTGCAGCCGGACTTGGTCGTCATCAGCGGCGACATGGTGGAGGGTCGTGCCGCACGCTCGCACACCCTCGTTGACCGTCGCGGCGTGCTGGAAGCACTCATCGATATTTTCGCGCGGCACGAACAACCGTGGGCATTCATCCCCGGTAACAACGACCACGACAGTTTCCTCGGCACAGCGCACGACATCGCCTCTTTTTTGGCCGTGCATTGCGAGAATATTATAATATCGCAATGGAATGGTTTGCCTGGCGCAGTGCATATTATCTTGCCGCTGGTTGATGCGGAAAATTATACTGCGCACAACTTGCTATTGATTGATTCGCTTGGGCGATTTGACACCATGCAGCCCGAGCAGGCAAATTGGCTGTCTGGTTTGCTTCACGAATTTCCCGCGAGCATTTTCCTGCACTACAACACGCCGGTGTTCACGCGTGCGGNGCTGGCGAACCACCCGCGCCCGTTTGACGACGCGCTGGACGAGCTCTTTTTGCACCCGAATGTGGGCTTGGTGAGCATCGGTCACACGCACCCGGACGAAACCCGCCGTGCAACCTACGAGGGCACCATCTTCCAGATTGTGCGTGCGTCGGGCTACCGCCGCGGCGATTCGTACCCCGGTGCGGTGCTGATTACGATTACCCCGAACGCCGAAGAACTCTACTATTTTTACGATTTCATTTATTGACCCCACGCACAGGCGATGAGGAGAACAAGATGACGAATTATCGGGCAATTGCTGACCAAGTGGCGGAGGCTTGCATCAAAGCTGGGCGAAGTCCCGCTGATGTGCAGCTGATGGCCGTGACCAAAACCATGCCGGTGCATGTGATCCAGCAAGCCATCGCCGACGGCGCAACCTTGCTGGGCGAAAATCGTGTGCAGGAGCTTGCCGAAAAGCGCCCGCAGTTAAGCCTCCCCCTTGGGGGAGGTGTCCCGCAAGG
>WQRM01000128.1 GCA_009786735.1 Oscillospiraceae bacterium
GTTTTGTTTCAACGCGCTTGTGCTCCGCACCCCACCCTCACCCGCTGCGGCGGGAGCTCCCTCTATCAGAGGAAGCCTGGGGCTTGTTCCTTCAAGTTTCGCTGTTGTTATCCTCTTAATCCTTAGCTCCTTCTTCTAGAAGGAGCTGGCACGCGCCGCGCGTGACTGAGGAAGGCTCGCGGAGCGACGTGGCTTGCGGCTTTTGCCTTCGTCGTGGCTACCCGCAACCTGTAGGGGCGGCAATTTTGCCGCCCGGGGTTTTGATGAGAATTAACGGTACGCGCAGGGGCGCATCCCCTACACGCGAACTTGTGGGATATTTCACCGCCGGGCGGATGTAAATCCGCCCTACGTCCCCACGGCCTGCACAAAATCAAAGTACGCGCAAATTCGCGCAGCAACGTCGTCGGGCGACAGGCTCGTGTTGTCAATGCGTAGATAATTCGGCTCGGTGATTTCACCCGGCTCGCTTGCCATGCGGTGGCACTCATGCGCGGCGCGCACATCGGCTTCGCTCCACTCAAGATCACGCTTGCTGGGCTTGTGCAGCAGACGATTTTCCGTGTTGTTGCGGCGCAGACGTTCGTCAAAGTCGGCCTGCAGCTCCACCACATAGACCTGCGCATCCGGGCGCAGCTCGCGCCACAACGCAAACATGCCGTTGTAATACGCATGCTCATCGGGCTCATCAAACGCCCAAATACCGGTGTAGATCATGCCCACTTCGTCGCTTTGCGCAACGTGACGGAACACCGTGGTGCGCAGTTCTTTCACCAGCGCCCAGTTCAGCGGCCGCCCCAGTATCTCGCGCGCCAGTTCAATCGCCATGTGGTTGTGGAACAAACGCATGCCGCTGCGCGCCGCCAGCGCTTGACCAACGGTCATCTTGCCCACAGCTTGCGGGCCGGTGATGAACACGAAGTTCATGTGTCATTCCTCCATATTTATGGTCTGCCTCTAGTATATCACACTTTGTCGGGCGCGTCAACATGCAAAAAAATCCCCATGAGGTCGCGCATGTTACACGCCGGGCGGCAATTTTGCCACCTGCCCCTGCGGGGAGCACGTCGCTTCGCTGTGCCCTCGGGTCGATTGTGCATGTCACACTTCGGGTGGCGCGCCCGCCACCCCTACAGGTCGCGGCTTGATGAAACTCACAGAAAACCGTTTCCTGAGCGGCCCTCGCGCGTGCGCGGGGGCTGTCGCCGCGAACGAAACCGGCACATCGCACCACTGCGGCGCGGCGACTGGGGGTGCGAATTTCGCACTTGCTCGCGTCAACCCGCAACCTGTAGGGGCGGCAATCTTGCCGCCCGCGGAGTTTTATGGCTGGTGAAAGAGGCACGGGCGGCAAAATAGCCGCCCCTACACGCGTCGAAAATTCACTGCCGTTATCTCCTCAAGCCCCAATTCCCCTCCGTGGAGGGGTGCGCCCGCAGGCGCGGGGTGGTCGCGTAGCTGGCACGCCCCATGCGCGCTGTCGCTATCCTCTTAATCCTTGGCTCCTAGCGCCGCGTGACTGAGGAAGGCTCGCGGAGCGACGCGACCCATGACTTGCGCATTCACTGCCCCACCCCACAACCTGCGCCCCCACACCCCTCGGGGCAATTGTCATACGCGCACCATACAATATAATATCAAGACCACAAGGAGCTTCATCATGACCACCAAACCATTCAACACCCAAGCCGCGCTCGACTACGCCCGCCGCTGGGCGCTTGCCCGCAATCCCGCCTATGCCGACTACGAAACCCTCGGCGGCGACTGCACAGCCTTCATGTCGCAGATTCTCATCGCCGGCGGCGCGCCCATGAACCACACCCCCCACACCGGTTGGTATTACCGCAGCCTCAACCAGCACTCGCCTTCGTGGACCGGCGTACCGTACATGTTTCACTTTCTCACGCAGGGCACCGGCACCGGACCGTTCGGCTGTCAAATCCCGCTTGACGACGTCCAGCCCGGCGACATCATCCAGCTGAAGTTTGCGCACAAGCCCAAGTTTTCGCACTCGTTGTTTGTGCTATCCGTCGGCAGCCCGGCAACGCCCGAGAACACCCTCATCGCCGCCCACAGCTACGATGCCCTCGACCGCCCGCTCAGCACCTATGAATATGAAGCCGCGCGCGCCCTGCGCATCGAGGGTGTGCGTGCATGAGAACGCTTCGCCGTGCCCTCGGACAGGTCGCGGCTTGATGAAACTCGCAGAAAACCGTTTCCTGAGCGGCCCTCGCGCGGGCGCGGGGGCTGTCGCCGCGAGCGAAACTTGCACATCGCACCACTGCGGCGCGGCGACTGGGGATGCGGATTTTGCAGCGCGCATTGCGGGTAACATCCACCTGTAGGGGCGGCAACCTGCCGCCCGTGGAGTTTTATGGCAAGCGAAAGAGGAGCGGGCGGCTAATAGCCGCCCCTACACGCGTCGAAAATTCACTGCCGCCATCCTCTTAAGCCCCATTCCCCTCCGTGGAGGGGTGCGCCCGCAGGCGCGGGGTGGTTTTCGCGGCGTGCGGAGCGCCCCTGCGGGGAGCAAGTCGCTTCGCTGTGTTCTCGGACAGGTTGCGTACTGCCACACCGCCGGGCGGATGTAAATCCGCCCGAAGCCCCAAAACGCAGTCGTTATCTCCTCAAGCCCCCAATTACGCATTACGAATTGACTCCCCCGGTGAACAGCCAAGCCTGCCATTGCATACTATAGATTACACATTCTAAAACATGGGGGCGTTGCACATGCAATGCAATTGGAGCGACTATGCCTGCGTGCCGCGGGCGTGTTGCATGCGCGATCTCGGACCATACAAACCCTGCACACCATACTACGGCGGTCCATCGCGCGGTCAGCGCCCCATGTGGCCGTCGCGTCAGCCGAACCCCTATTACGGCTACTACGGCTACGATGGCGCAGGCCTCTTTTTCATCGGCGACTTTCGAGACTTCAGCGAAATTGAGCATCTTGGTTCGGAGGGCTACATATGACCGGCAATCGCATCTGCAACAACCACACACAAACCCTGCTTGGCAGCTTGATGCTCATGGGTTTGCTGGGCTTTGGCGGCGTGGGCAACATGCCGCCGCCCACACCATATAGCCCATACTTTGGTCCGCACCAAGGGGGAGAATTTTTTATAGGAGATTTTAGGGATGTTAGCGAAATCGAGAATTTACCATAGCTTTTGGAGCAAGCCGATGCTGCAGCAGCGCTTCGGTCGCCCGGTGAAGCAGCAGCTGGAGTCCACGTTGCTGTTCACGCACATCGGCGTGATTGCCGCCAAACGGCTCGGCATCGAAATTGTGCTGCACACCGATGACTATGGCGCAAAGTTGTTTGCGCATATTCCGTATGATGAAGTGTATCTCACCCTCAACGGGCATGACATCGATGCCCAGTTTTGGGCAAGCGGCAAAATGGTCGCCTTTGAGCATGAGCCGCTGGGCTCGTGCCACCTGGATTTGGACGCTTGGGTCAAAGGCGCAATGTGCCGCGACATCGTGTTTGGCGGCACGAAGGATCTCATTGTGCAAAGCCAAGAAGATGCATCAGCCGTGTATGAACCCAACAAACGCTTCGTGTTTGATCAAGCCCACGTGGACATTTCCGCTTTCCTCGACGTGCGGCATGCCCGCAGCAGCAATGAGGCTTACAATTGCGGCTTGGTGCGCATCAACAACCAGCAGCTCAAAGACATCTGGCTGGAGCTTTACTGGAAAATCACCCACGAGCTCAACCGCAAACAAACGCCGGGTTTGCATGACAAGTATCGCATTCCCGATCTCATCGCGGAGCAATGGGCGTTGTTTCATCTTTGTCGGCAGCATGGGTTTAGCGTGGAGTGCATCTGCGATGGCTTCAACCACAACCAGCGCGCGCGTGACATCGGCTACGCCCACCTGATCTCCGAGCGCAAATACGAAGTGGACGATGAGCTGCGCGACATCTTGCGTCGATTGACGGCTTGATGGGCTTGACATTTTGATTGAGATGGGTTATAATATAGACACAACCCCCATCAAGGTGAAAGGAGCCATGAACATGGGAATGACAGACAAGCAATACCAGTCCATCATTGCTGCGATACTTGAACTGCTCAAAGGCTGCGAAACCAAAGAGGAAATTGAGCAAGCCATCCGTGTAATTCAAGCGATGCAAACCATTGCGAAACCATAAGAGAAATCCAACCCCACCAACCCACGGTGGGGTTGACTTTTTTTGCGCCGTGCATTATAATGATACTATCACGCGTGAGGAGGTCACCATGCACAAGCCCGTCAACCAAGCCAACATCGATCGCTGGAGCGGCTACGCCGATGTCTACAACGCCGCGCGACCCGTGCCGCCGAACATCATCAAGCAGAGCATCATGCTTTATGCACCCACGCCGAGCTTGGTCGTGGACATCGGCTGCGGCACCGGGCTGAGCACACAAATTTGGCAGGGCACAGCAGAGCGCGTCATCGGCATTGAGCCCAACGACGACATGCGCCGCGCCGCACAGCCCGGCGAGGGCATCGACTACCGCGCGGGTTACTCCAACGCAACCGGTTTGCCCGACCAATGCGCCGACATCGTGACCATCTCGCAAGCGCTGCATTGGATGGACATCGACAGCGCGCTTGACGAAGTGCATCGCCTCCTCAAGCCCGGTGGTGTGCTGGCGGTATATGACTGCGACTGGCCGCCCGCGGTGGACTGGCAAGTGGAACAAGCCTTCAGCGCGTTGCACCAACAATGCCTGCGGCTGGACAAACCGCGCGGCG
>WQRM01000129.1 GCA_009786735.1 Oscillospiraceae bacterium
CCAGGAACACCCCAAAGAACGTCACCAGCGCCGCCATGATGATGCACAGCCCGGCGACCATCGTGTTGCGGCGGCCGAACTTGCTGCCCAGTTTCCCCGCAGGGATAGCACCGATGGCCGCACACACGGCGAACATCGCCATCAAAATCATCGCGAACGTCGCGCCTTGGTGCAGAATCTCCGCCGCAAACAGCGCAAAGAAGGTTTGGATAACATTCGAGCCCATGAACAGGAAGAACAAGCCCGCCAACATGAACATCAAGCTGCGGCGCGCCTTGGGGTCAAGCTTGAGCTTTTTCGCCTCGGCTTTTTCGGCAGCTTTGGCAGCGCGGCGGTCTGCCGCAGTGCGTCGGCTGAGCTCTTCGCCCAAGTTGCGGCTATCTTGCTCTTTCACAAAGATCATCGCCGCCGCACACAGGCACATCATGATTGCACCAAACGCGAAAATATGCGGGAAAATCACGAACTCATCCCACGCTTGGTCAGGAATATCATTCACCGCGCGGTAAATCAGTTCAATACCCATGCCAATGCCCATGCCCAAAATCGTGCCCAGCCCGCCCATCAAGCTGATGATGGCGTTGGCGTTGCTGCGCAGCTCGCTGGGCGTGAGGTCCGGCATCACCGACACCGTCGGCACGCGATACGCCGCCATCACAAACGAAAACAGCACAAACACAATCAGCAGCGTCGTCAAGCTGTTCGCCATCGGCAACAAGAACAGCAGCAGCGCCGAAATCGGCATCAGCACAAAAATAAACGGTCGCCGTTTGCCCAAGCGCGAGCGCCAGTTGTCGCTCATCTTGCCAAAGATGGGCTGGAAGATCATGCCGATGGCATAGATGATCGCCACGATGAAGCCAATCAGCAGCGGCGCAATCGTGAAGCCGCCGCCGGCCGCAGCATCGCCATAGCCCTGCGTGCCAATGAAGTCTGCCAGCCACGCCACACCGGCGAAGCGCGCGCTCCAGTCCGCCACCACGGCAGACTCATTCAAGAAGCGGTCGAGCATCACCGTCAGATAGGGCAGCAGCGCAAAGGCGATGGTCACCCCTGCAAACGACATCCCCATCATCATGACTTTCGGGATACTAATTTTTTGCGGTTGTTGTTCTGCAATCTTTTCCATAGAAAAGCATTCCCCTTTATTATGTAATCGGTCTAATATAAGTATACCGCTTGGCGCGAAAATGTCAAGCGGTATTTCATAAAATTTTTGTATTGTTCACATATTTTCGCTCCGCGAGCCGCGAAAGAATACACCCCCACGCAGCCGCGCAGGGGCTCTCGTCACCGAATCTAACGTCTAGAATCTAACATCTAGCATCTAAACCATCACATCCAAATGAAGCCAAACAGCAGGTAACGGAACACCAGATGGCACACGATGCTGCGTTCCCACACCGGGAAGCGCACAATGCCTTCTCTGTGCAGCTGGCGGCGCACGCTCATGGGGATCAAGTCAATACCCCATTCAACCAGGGGCTCAACGTCAACGCCCATATTGTGCAGCGTGCGGATACTGGTCATGAACACATCGCCGGGGAAGTCCGCAAAGCCAAAGTTTTGCCCGGTCACGCGCATTAGGCTAAGCATGCCGTTCCACGCCACCACGGCGGCAGGGTTCAGCGACGGCAGCGGCGGCGGCGCAGGCAGGGTGATGGTGTTGGCGGACACAGCCACGGCACCAAAGCCGAACAGCAGCGTCATCACGAGCAGGATGCTAAGCAGTTTTTTCGTGTTTTTCATGGTCATTTTCCTCCAAATTTTTCGTTCGTGGGATTGTTTATTTTCCATTCGTGTACGTCAGCCTGGCAATACCGACAGCGATACACGGGTGGTTCTGGTTGGGCGAGACTGAACACCTGGTCAATCTCTTGTTCGCTGCTGGTGATGCAGCGCGGGTTTTTGCAGCGAATAACATTCTTGACTTTTTCTACCGGACTAGGCCATGTTTTTTCAATAACTTTAGTGCCTTTAATCCTGCTAACAGTGATTTGTCCTTTTGCATCACCTTCTTCGCCGGCAGTAGATGCAGGCTTGGGAGAGAACAAACCAACTAAACTTACGTCACGCTCCACGTCGTCAAATTTGATAATATCTTTGGCACCATAACGGCTGCTCTCCACGTTACGGAGCACGGCAATTGTCCCAGCGTAATCCCAAAGACCTAATACACCAAGTATTTCCCATGTTTTTCCCGTAGGAATATGATCTATAACCGTCCCTTCCTGAATGCAATCAAGAACTTGACGCCCTTCAAGCTTTTTGGTTGTATATTTTTTCACTCTTTGATATCCTTTCCAAGTAAATATAAAATCAATGCCATGCGAATGAACTTGCCATAGCGCACCTGGTCAAAGTAGCGGGCACGCGGGTTATCATCCACCGCAACGCTGATTTCGTTCACCCGCGGCAGCGGATGCATCACAATCATGTCTGTTTTGGCGCGGCGCAGCTTTTCGGGCGTGAGGATGAAGCTGTCCTTGAGCCGCACATAGTCCGCCTCGTTGAAGAAGCGTTCGCGCTGCACGCGGGTCATATACAACGCATCCAGCTTGGGTATCACCCCATCCATCTTGCGGCACTCTTCATGCGTTGCACCATGGCGATTGATCAGGTCGATCACATAGTCCGGCACTGTCAACTCCTTGGGCGAAATCAGCACAAAATGCACACCGGGATAACGCGCCATGCCAGCAATCAAGCTGTGCGCTGTGCGACCGAACTTCAAGTCGCCGCACAAGCCAATTGTCAGCCCATGCAGTTGCCCGAACTCGCGGTGCAACGTCAGCAGATCCGTCAGAGTCTGTGTGGGATGAAGTCGCGTACCGTCACCCGCATTGATAAACGGCACTGTCGCGTGCTTGGCAGCCACCAGGGGCGCGCCCTCTTTGGGGTGGCGCATGGCGATGATGTCCGCATAGCACTGCACCGTGCGGATGGTATCCGCCACGCTTTCGCCCTTCGCCGCCGAGGAGCTATCCCCCGACGCAACGCCGAGGATTGACCCACCCAGGTCGAGCATCGCAGCCTCAAAGCTTAGGCGCGTGCGGGTGCTCGGCTCAAAGAACAGGGTCGCCAATTTCTTCCGTGCAGCGCTGTCTTGGTAGTCCCCGGGCTTGGCAATGATGTCCTCGCCCAGCCGCAGCAGCGCAGCAATTTCTTCCACCGAAAGATCGTGGATGTCGATTAGGTGGCGTAGCATACACACCTCCTTGTAAGATTGGTCGTTGAAAAGCCAGAAATTCCTCACCCCTGTGGGGCGCAAATCGCTTCGCTGTGTTCTGTCATGGTTTTGTAATAAATTCCAGTCAATTTTTCGCCCGCCATTCAATACATCATATCTGAACAACCCTGCCGCAGCGCCCCATAAATATCCGCCTGCATCGCCCAAACCGCCGCAACCACACTCGCGCGATATTCCTCCCGCGAACAGCCTTGGTTGGCATAGCGATACAAAATCCCGCGCGACGAATTGACCACCGCGCCCAAGCCATCTGCGTTGAAACAAGGCACAACATCCGCCGCGCCGCCGCCCTGTGCGCCGTAACCCGGCACCAAAAACAAGCTGCTCGGCATCGCATCGCGCAGCACGTTCGCCTCCTGCGGATACGTCGCCCCAACCACCGCACCAATGGCAGAATATCCACCCGCACCCAAGCTCGCGCGTGCTTGCTCGGCAATATACGCCGCCAGCACTTCATTCACCGTACGACCATCCGAGCTTTGCGCGTCCTGCACCATGCGATTGCCTGCGTTGGACGTGCGCACCAAAATGAACAAGCCCTTGTCCTCCGCCCTGCACACGTCGATGAATGGTGCAAGACTTTCTTCGCCCAAAAACGGCGACACCGTGAGGAAATCGGCTTCCAGTGGGCTGCCCTTGCCCAAATGCGCCTTGGCATAAGCCATCGCCGTGTTGCCGATGTCGTTGCGCTTGGCATCGGTGATCACAACCAAGCCCTTGCGCTTCGCATACGCAACCGTGCGTTCATAGCACGCAATGCCCGCGCTGCCAAACAGCTCATAGAACGCAATCTGCGGCTTCACCGCAGGCACGAGATCATGCACCGCGTCAATCACGTCCACGTTGAAGGCGTAGATGGCTTCCGTCACACTCGCGCCGCCCGCAAAATACACCGCAGGAATCGCATCCACCACCGGGTCAAGCCCCACGCAAATGGGCGCTTTGCACGCCATGATTCTCTCGTTCAGCCGGTCAATCAGCATCATCCCAACAACTCCATCCACTGCGGATCACTTGGGTTATTCCGAAACGCAACCAGCGCATTCACCACCGGCACGGGGATATGCCCCAGCTCCACCGCAGCATAGGCGAGAGCGTCAAAATTCGTTAGGCTGGTGTTTTCCACGTTCGCTTCGTTCAGCCGCACCAAGCCCTTCGCCATGCCGTATGTGAAGATGCTCACGATGCCCAGCACAACCGCACCGGCGTCGCGCAGCGCATCCACCACTTCAATCACGCTGCCGGCGGTGGAGATAAGATCTTCCACCACCACCACTTGCTGCCCGGCGGTCACACGGCCTTCAATCTGGTTGTTGCGCCCATGGGACTTCTGCCCGCCACGCACATAGCCCGTGGGCAGGTTCATCGCCTCGGCCACCAGCGCAGCATAGCCAATGCCGCTGGTGCTTGTGCCGATGATCGCCTCGGCTTGCGGATACTTCTCGCCAATCACCTGCACATAGCCCGCCGTGATGCGCCGCCGCACCTCGG
>WQRM01000130.1 GCA_009786735.1 Oscillospiraceae bacterium
GCCGCCGAGCTGCGCGAAAAAGGCATAGCGCACTTCGCGCCCCGCCGCTTCGGTGAAGCGCGCAAACTGCGCCTGATGCACCTGCAGCGGCACCTGCCATTGCTCGCACAGCGCGCGGCAGAACTGCTCGTCCTGCTGCGATTGCTCGCCCCGCAGGTTGTGGTTGACGTGCGCGGCGGTGAGCGTGAGCTGCCATGGCTCGCGCAAGCTGCACAGCAGGTGCAACAACGCCACGCTGTCTGCACCGCCCGAAAGCCCGACGACAACGTGGTCGCCAGGTGCAAACATGCCGTGGTGGTCGATGGTGTGTGTGGCTTGTGTTAACATGTTCATCCTATCCAACTATTCTCATACGCGTTGCCCAATTTCCCTTGCGGGCCAAACACATCTCCGTTTGGCGCAACGAACAAGCTTGGTGCGCCGTCATAGGGCGAGGTTTGCGGCGCATCTTCGGGGAAGTATTCCGCGAGATACTTCAACGCATTGCCGCGCGGGAACACCACGTTCCCATTGCTGACCGCAAGGTCGCCAAATTGCGCGAGCACTTGGCGCGTACGCACATTCCATTCGTTGTCGTCTTCGGCCGAAACCAGCCATGCTGGATGCAAGCGCACATGTTTCGCCAGCTTCGCGAATTGCTGCACAGGTTCTAGGGGGATTGTTTCTTGGTGGAACGCATCAACCGAAAGTAATATTTCAGTCGCGCAATCGCTGAGCTGCGTGGCAACTTCTGCGATTTTCGCGGCATCGCGGCTGAAGTACCCGTTGGTGATCAACTGCCGTTGCGCAATACCCGCGGCTTTCGCTTCCCGAAAGATTGCACAAACTTCATCCGCGTACAGCAACGGTTCACCGCCAAAGCACATCACCGACTCTATCGGCAATTCACTCTTCCATCGTGTGAGCGCACCCGCCAATTTTGCATAACGGATATGCTCATTTGTGTCTTTCACGCCAATCGAACAATGCTTGCAGCGCCCTGTGCAAGCTTGAGCAACGCAAAATTCCACCCGATTGATCTGCATCGCAAGTCTCCCCTTTCGGTTTCATACTAGTATAGCACATATTTGCGCACAAGTCAAGCTTGACAATCGCGCCATTATCCGCTATAATGGTATATAATTATGCATAGGAGGGTTTACCCCATGAAAGTAGTCCTTACCCAAGACGTGAAGGGGCTCGGCAAAAAAGGTGACCTCGTCAACGCCGCCGACGGCCACGCCCGCAATTTTCTCTTCCCGCGCAAACTGGCCATCGAGGCCAACGCGCAGGCCATGACCGAGCTGAAAAACCGCGAGGCCGCCGCTGCCCACAAGCTCGCCAGCGAAACCGCAGCCGCCAAAGATGCCGCCGCCAAGCTCGACGGCAAGACGGTGAAGGTTGCCGCCAAGGCAGGCGAGCAGGGGCGCTTGTTCGGCAAAGTGACGGCGAAAGAAGTCGCTGATGCGCTGCAGGCACAGCTTGGCATCGCCGCTGACCGCCGCAAAATCACCATTGACGACATCAAGAACTGCGGAACATATGAAGCTGAAATCAAGCTGTTTTCTGGCGTGAACGCGAAGTTTTTCGTGCAGGTAACGGGAGAGTAGCGTATGATTGAGCAAGTGCCGTTTGAGCCATTGATGACAAGCGAAACGCGCCAACAGTTCGATAAACTTTGGCGAAAAGAGCGAAGACAATTGGTGTTGCGTCGTCTACCATGGGCTCTCCCCTTGCTCATGGGGATTGTCGCTTTCGCGATTTTGCGTGGCGATGGAATGTGGATTTCAGTCGTTATTCCGTTGCCATTGACTTTTCTCATGGCTTTCCAAAGCCGCGAAGACCATCACGCAAGCGCGATTGTGCCCTTGTGTAATATCAACAACATCGCTGATATCCACGTCGTGTTGTCTGCCAGCAAAGGCTATCGCAGAACCTTGCCCACCATTGGGAATTACCACACCACGGTCGCGTTCAATCGCTGGAACGAAGCCCCCACAATCGTTAGCGTTGCCGTGAAGCCGTTTGGTGGCAACCAAGCCAAAATTTATGTCAGTGCCTATGGCATGAATGCTTGGGGCAGCAAAACGAAAATCACGCAAACTTATGCTTACCGCATCGCAGGCGAAATCGCCGCGAAACTCGCCCCAACACCCAGCCTGTAGGATAACTGCGCACGTCCGCAAACTCCGCACCCCCAGTCGTCGCGCTACAGTGGATGAATGAGAAAATCTAATTCGCGACGACAGCCCCCGCGCCCGCGCGAGGGCCGCTCAAGAAACGATTCTATCAGACTCTCTGCGAGTCGCTGCCCCGGACGGCTCCACCGCTTGCGGGGGAGCTGGCGACGCGAACCTCAACTTTCGGCTTGACGAAACTTGGCGCGTCGGCTGAGGGGGCGAAGTTTGCTGGCGGTTAATGCTGTCCGCAACTTGTAAAATACGATAGGCTGTTTTAACCCTTTGTATTGACATATAGCCCGGGTGGCGCGCCCGCCACCCCTACATGTTGCGGCTTGACCATAGCCTTGTAGGAGACACCCACCTGTAGGGGCGGCGGGCGCGCCGCCCGAAGCAAAAAAACACATCAATACAATTATCTAAAAGAGCCAGACGATAAAGGAGCACGCCATGTTTTGCACCAACTGCGGCAAACAAATCGAACCGGAGCATAAGTTCTGCTTTTGCTGCGGTGCCGCGCGCTATGTCGAGCGGCCACAAGGCACTCTCCTGCCGCAACATACCCCCATGCCGCCCATCGTGATGTTGCCGTTCTTCCTGCCCAGCGGGCGCGGCGGACAAGGCGGCGGCTACTATGGCGGTGGATATTACGGCGGCGGCTGTTAGCGCAAAAGGAGAACTTCATGCCCCCAGAAAACCTGCAAATGCCCTTTAGCATGGAAGCCGAACAGGCCGTGCTGGGCAGCATTCTCATCGACCCAAGCTGCTTGGCCACCGCACAGGTTGCCGTGCGGCCTGAATATTTCTTTTTGCCGCAGCACCAAGCCATTTTCGCCGCCATGGTGGAAATCGAAACGCACGGCGGCAAAATCGACCCGCTGGTGGTGCTCGAGCACCTCAAGCGCGACCAAGTCTACGACGACGCCGGCGGGCGCAACTATCTGCTGCAGATGGCGCAAAGTGTGCCCAGCACGCAAAACATCGAGAGCTATGCCAACATCGTGCGCGAGAAATATACCACGCGCCGCCTGATGTCCATCGCGCAGGAAATCATCGAAACCGCTGCCGCCGAAAGCGAAACCGCTGACACCCTGCTCGACAACGCCGAGCAGAAGATTTATGAAATCCGCCAAGGCCGCGGCACAGAAGGACCCAACCGCCTGCGCGACATCATCGTCAACGACGTGTATGACCATCTGGCGAAGATGTCATCGCCGGACAAAGAGCAGTTCCAGGGCTTCAAGACCGGCTTCACCGAGCTGGACAACTGCCTCACCGGCTTCAACCGCGCGGACTTGGTGCTCATCGGCGCGCGTCCGGCCATGGGTAAAACCTCCGTGGCGCTGCGCATTGCCCAGCAAATCGCCACGCACAGCAGCCGCAAGGTGCTGTTCTTCACCTTGGAGATGACCAAGCAGCAGGTTGCCACCCGCGTGCTGTCGATGGAAGCCCTCGTAGCGGGTTATAAGTTCCGCACCGGCGATTTTTCGCAGGACGAATGGCGCAAAATCGGCGACGCAGTGGGCAGACTCAACGACTGCGAACTGTGGTTTGACGACACCTCCACCATCACCGTGCCGGAGATTAAGGCGCGCGCGCGGCGGCTCAAAGGCGTGGACTGCATCGTCATCGACTACCTCGGGCTCATCCAAGGCGCACGACGCACCGAAAACCGCGTGCAAGAAGTCAGCGAAATCACGCGCGGGCTGAAAATGATGGCAAAAGACTTGAACATCCCCGTCATCTGCTGCGCACAGCTCAGCCGTGCCACGGAAGGTCGCGGCAAGTCGCACCGGCCACAGCTCAGCGACCTGCGTGAGTCCGGCTCGATTGAGCAGGATGCCGACGTGGTGCTGATGCTGTACCGCGAGGAGTACTACAAAAACGAAAACGACGATGCCAACACCGTTGACCTGCCCGAGGCGAACACCATGGAAATCATCGTGGCGAAAAACCGCCATGGGTTCACCAAAACCGTGGAGTTCATCTGGGACGGCGAACACACGTTGATTATGCCCAAGGAAAGCGACCGCACTTGGGTGGAATGATTTTAAGGAGAGCCACATGAAAAAAATTCTATCCGTTGCTTTGGTGCTGGTGCTCGCCGTTGGCGTGCTGGGGATCAGTGCCAGCGCCTACGCCGATGATGCGCAGTGGCACGCCGTTTCAGCCGGGCTCAATCACACACTGGCGCTTGATAGCCACGGCAACGTGTGGGCGTGGGGCAGCAATGCCCATGGGCAGTTGGGCGTTGCATCAGACCTAGCGATAATCACAAGCCCGCTGCTCGTTGCAGGACCAGATTCAGCGCGCAGCGAGTATGGACTAACCTACGAGTTTGTTCAAGTGTCGGCAGGCGAAAACCACTCGCTTGCACTCACCGCTGCGGGGCTTGCGTTTTCTTGGGGTGCCAACGAAAGTGGTCAACTTGGGCGACCCAATTGCCCATGCCATGCCGAAGCCCAACAACCGCCAGCCATCGTAGACCGCCGAGTTTATGCGCAAATAGAGGCGGGTGGAAATCGCTCATTCGCCATTTGTGCGGATGGCTTGGCGTGGGGTTGGG
>WQRM01000131.1 GCA_009786735.1 Oscillospiraceae bacterium
GCGTGAGCTGCAGGATGTTCACAGGGCGAGCGGGCGCTGTCTGGTTGGTTTGTTCAAGCAGCTTGGCGAAGGCGCTTGCGTTGCTGTCGGTCAGCATCATCTGCAGCGGATTTGCGCGGGCTTCGTGCAACACCGCACAGGCCTCCCACCACAGCAGACCCGCGCCGCCTGCCGCAAACCGCTGATAGCGCCGTGCGAACAACTCGCTCACGCCGCCGCAGGGCAGGCAGTCGCAGCCTTCCATTGGCAGCACGGCGATGGCGTTGGGGGCGGTTTTGTTGCCCACGCGCACCGGGTTGCCGAGAATCGCCGTGTCTTCGTTCAGCTCGATGTCGCAGCCGAGCGCGGCGACCTTCGCACGCAGCTCGTCCGGCGAGCGAAAATTGAATTTTTCATGTTTAGCCATTGCAATCCCCCGAAAAAAATGTTATACTCTATATTATAGCACAAAGAGAGGAACAACGCAATGCTTAATATCAAAACAACAGACAGCTGCATGTTCGACGAGGTTTCGCTGGGCGAGGTCATGCTGCGGCTTGACCCCGGCGAGGGGCGTATCCGCTGCGCGCGAAACTTTACCGCATGGGAAGGCGGCGGCGAGTATAACGTGGCGCGCGGGCTGCGCCGCTGCTTTGGTCTGAACACCGCCATCGTCACCGCGCTTGCCGCCAACGACATCGGCTATCTCATCGAGGATTTCATGCTGCAGGGCGGGGTAGACACCCAGTTCGTGCAGTGGATGCCCTATGATGGCATTGGTCGCAATGTGCGCTGTGGGCTCAACTTCACCGAGCGCGGCTTTGGCGTGCGTGGTGCACTGGGCGTGAGCGACCGTGCGAACTCAGCGGCATCGAAGCTCAAGCCCGGCGACGTGGACTGGAATCATATTTTCGGCACGCTTGGCGCACGCTGGCTGCACACCGGCGGCATCTTCGCAGCCCTCAGCGAAAGCAGCGCTGAAGTTGCCCTCGAAGCCATCAAGGCGGCAAAGCAGCACGGCACGATGGTGAGCTATGACCTCAACTATCGTCCGTCGCTGTGGAAAGAGCACGGCGGGCATGCCAGAGCGCAGGCCGTGAACCGTGAAATCGCGCAGTATGTTGATGTGATGCTGGGCAACGAAGAAGATTTCACCGCCTGCCTTGGGCTGGAGATTGAAGACAGCAATCTGCACGAACTCAACGTGGCGGGTTATGAAAAAATGCTGCACGCGGCAGCAAAAGCCTACCCCAACTTCAAGGTAATTGCTTCCACGCTGCGCGGCGTGCAAAGCGCGACGGTCAACAGCTGGAGCGCCATCGCTTGGGCGGACGGGCAGGTCTACCACGGCATGAACTTTGATGCGCTTGAAGTGCTTGACCGCGTGGGTGGCGGCGACAGCTTTGCCAGCGGCTTGGTGTATGGCTTGCTCAGCGGCTGCGACATGCAAACGGCGTTGAACTATGGCGTGTGCCACGGTGCGCTGGCGATGACCACGCCCGGCGACACCTCCATGGCACGCAAAGCCGAAGTAGAAGGTCTGATGAAAGGCGCGGGAGCGAGGGTGAGTAGATAGTTTTATGATCATCAAAAAACACTTTGGCATAGCCCCCGAAAGTGCTCAGCAGATGATAGATGCAACCAAGAACATGATGCACGAAAAGAGCGGCGACAACGGATTCCAAAACACGAAAGCGTTCCTGTTTGATGAATACGCGGTTCTCAACATGCAAAATATCAATGTTCGCAATGTAGCTACGCAAGACCCAGACTTAGAGCACCTTGAACGTCTGGCCAAGACACTTTTGGATTTGCAGGCGAAGGGCGTGAATGTCATGCCGATTTTGGCTGTTCAAAGTGAAAACGGTAGTGGCTATATCATTCAGCCGAGGGCGAGGGGCGCGGAACTATACGATCGAGACAACGTGAACAACAAGGACTACGTATTGGAGCGCGTTGAATTTTTGTCAAACGTGCCACAAAAGCATTTCGATAAGTACATTGCGGATATCATTGAAATCATTGATGCAGGCGTGATAGTTGACTTTGTGGGCAAAGACAATTTCTTTTATCACGAAAGCATTGGCTTTCAGTTTATAGATTTGAATGCTCACTGTGATTACGAGTATGGGATTTCTGATGAAAAACCACAAGGGAAGCAAGCTGCGCCATATGGTTATTTTTTGCCTTGTTACTTCGATACTGTGCCGAAGTACCGCGACACAGTTTCAAAGATATTGCCTGAATTGACGGGTGCTGAGCGCGCTTCGCTTGAAAAACACAACAGGATTATTTTTGAACGATGCAAAACCGCCGTAATAAATAACGGTATAGCAGAAAAAGAAATGATAGAGGCGTGGACTCCAAATATAAAAATTGCGTAAGCGAGGATGAACGTATGAATATTTTAGAGCAAATCGGCAGCATTGGCGTTGTGCCGGTGATTGCCATGACCGACGTGGAAAAAGCCGTGCCGCTTGCCAAAGCACTGGCGGCGGGCGGCATCCCCTGCGCGGAGGTGACCTTCCGTACCGCACAAGGCGAGGAATGCATTCGCCGCATTGCCGCTGAACTGCCGGACATTCTGGTGGGCGCAGGCACGGTGCTCACCACCGAGCAAGTTGATCGCGCACTGGCGGCCGGTGCGAAGTTTATCGTCAGCCCCGGCTTCAACGCCGAAGTGGTCAAGCACTGCATTGCCCGCGGCGTGCCGGTGATTCCCGGCTGCATCACCCCCACGGAGATGGAAGCCGCCATGGCGCTCGGCTTGAGCACGCTGAAGTTCTTCCCCGCCGAGCAAGCGGGCGGTCTGGGTTTCATCAAGGCGGTGGCTGCGCCCTACCCGAATTTGCGCTTCATGCCCACCGGCGGCATTGGTCCGGCGAACTTGGGTAGCTATGCTGCGTTTGACAAAATCGTGGCCTGCGGCGGCAGCTGGATGTGCACCCGCGAGCTTATCGACAGCGGAAACTTTGCGGAAATCACTCGCTTGAGCCGAGAAGCCGTTGACTTGGTCAGCGCGCACCGAGCCTAGCGGAATAAACGACCCCTTGACCGATTGCAGGTCAAGGGGTTTTATGTTTTGTGCGGCGCAATTGCTTGCGCAGGTGTTGTGGCAGCATACTCAATCTCCTGTATACACCGTCGGCATGCGGCGCTTGTGTGCCGTGCTGCGGTGCGCGCGCTCGATGATGGCGGTGTCGTGCTCGTTGGTGCTGCCGTGCAACAGCAACGCGTCAATGCTGGCGTAGGTCACGCCCATTTCGCTTTCGTCGGTTTGCCCTTCAAACAGACCCGCCGACGGTGCTTTTTCCACGATGTGCGCGGGTGCGTTCAGGTGGCGCAAACAGTCGAAGACTTCCGTTACGGTGAGGTCAGCGATGGGGTTGAAGTCATACGCGCCGTCGCCCCACTTGGTGAAGTAGCCCATGTGACCTTCGCTGCGGTTGCCGGTGCCTGCAACGAGGCGGTTTTCCGCGGACGCCACGGCATATAATGCGGTCATGCGCAGGCGCGGCGCGAGGTTAGCCACGGCGGTTTCGGGCAGCTCGCCGATGGCATCAAGCAGCTGTGCACGGGTATCGGTCAGGTCAATCTCGCGCGTTTCGATGCCGCATTGCTGCGCGAGCGCGAGGGCATCGGTTTTGTCGCTGGCATAGTTGCGCGCCGAGCTGCAGGGCATGATGATGCCCACGGTGTTGTCGCACGCGAGCTTGCACAGCGTGCCAACCAGAGCGCTGTCTTTGCCGCCGCTGTTGCCGAAGACCACGCCTGCAGCGCCTGCCTGCGCGATGACATTGCGGATAAACTGCACGCGCAGTTCAACTTCGTGTGCCCAATTTCTCATGCTAAACCCATCCTTCTTGCGAAAATTATGGCTGCGTGGGGAAGAACTCCCCATGCCAGATTAAAAAGCAGTATACCGTCCAGATTTTGCGGCTGTGGTCGAACTTGCCTGCGGCGTGCTGGTCAACGAGCTTGAGCAGTTCGCCAGTGTTGAAGTATGCCTGCGCGGTGTGGGACTGGAATGCCTCGCGCACGGTGTTTGCCCACTGTTCCTCGCGCAGCCACACGCGAATCGGCACAGGAAAGCCCAGCTTGCGCTTTTGCGCCACCTCGGGCGGCAGCTTGCGCTTGGCGGCGTGGCGGAAAGCAATCTTGGTGTCGGTGAGGCTCATGCGGTATTTCGTGGGTGTGCGTGCGGCGATGTCGAACAGCTTCCGGGTGAGCAGGGGCGTGTGCACCTGCAGCCCATGCGCGGCGGTGATTTTCTCCGCGCCGTTGAGGATATCGCCGTCCAGCCACAGTTTGATGTCGAGGTATTGCATTTTCGTCACGTCATCCAGATGCTGCACGCGGGCATAGTGCGGTGCTGTGACTTCTTGCGCGGTGCTATCGCTATGCTTGCGCAAAATTGCACGGCGCTCGTCATCGCTAAAAATCTTTGCATCGCCTACGAAGCGTTGCTCCACGGTCTGCGCGCCGCGAATGAAATAGCCGCGACCTTTCATGCCAACCGGCAACAGACGCTCGGCGAGCTTGCCCAGCAGGCAGCGCAGTGGCATGGGCAGCCGCGTGATGTGCCGCAGCGAAAGCGGCTCGCGATACACATGATAGCCGCCGAACAGTTCATCGGGTCCTTCGCCGGAGAAAACTTCGTTCACGTGCTCTTTCGCCAGCGCGCTGACGAAATGCAGCGCCATGTGCGCGGGGTCGGCAAGGGGTTCGTCGGCGTGCCAA
>WQRM01000132.1 GCA_009786735.1 Oscillospiraceae bacterium
TTGTATGTTATGAAGGTGAAATGCCAGTATCAATCGCTTCTCTTTGTTTCTATGACGGCAAAGGTGGAATATATAGTGTAGGAACTACACCTTCGGTTCGCGGAAAAGGATTTGGGACGGTTGCTGTAAAAGCTTGCATTGACAAATGGCGAGAATTAAAAGGTACTGAATTATTTCTACAAACCGAAGCAGGAATAGCCGTAGAAAAATGGTATCAGAGTCTTGGATTTAAGATTCAATTTACCGGGAGACTTTTTTCAAAGGAATCTTCGCCTGCGGCGTTGGCTTTACAAACGTCGTGTCTTGTGTTATAATGGATAGGATAAATATCATGGGAGGAACACGCTTTGCGCAAACAATTGGCCAAGCTCAAACACCGCTGCCGCATGCTGTGGCGGCTGGCTATTTGGCGCACCTTGCTGCCGTGCGTGTATTATCTGGGTTGCTTGCGCCCCATTGACCCCAAACTCGTCTTCTTTGTGCACGACCACGAAGATAAGCCCGGCGACAACTTCGTGCCCATCATCCAGCAGCTGCAACAACAGGGCTACACCTGCGAGTTTCACGGACGCATCAAAGGCGTGGGCGGGCGGCTGCGGCAATACTGGGCGCTGCTGTGTTTCGCGTGGAAATATTCCCGCGCGCGTGCCGTGTTTTTGATGGAAGTCACCGGTCGCATCGACATTTGCCGCCCGCGCAAAGGCACAGACATCGTGCAGCTGTGGCACGGCTGTGGCGCGTTCAAGCAGTGGGGATATTCCACCGTTGACCTCAAGTGGGGGAGCAGCGCACGCACCTACAAGTTCTTTCCCGCTAACCGATTTTACACCTACACCAGCGTCAGCTCACCCGAGGTCATTCGCCATTACGCTCAGGCCTTCAACAACGACCCAGCAACCATTCACGCTTGGGGCGTGCCACGCACGGATTTCTTCTTCCAGCCTGATATTGTGGCGCAATGCCGCGCGCAGGTGCTGCAGGCGCTGCCCGAAATCGGTGACCGCAAGATTGTGCTGTATGCCCCCACGTTTCGCGGCAACAGCCTGCGCAAGTCGCGCCATGATGACGTGCTAGACTATGACATGATGGACGCGCAACTCGGTGAGTCGTGCGCCTTGTTGCTCAAACCTCACCCGCGTGCGCGCAAATCGATTCCCGAGCCGATGGGCGAAACGCCCTTTGTGTTCAACGCAGCGGACATGCCCATTCACGTGTTGCTGTGCGCGGCGGATCTGGTCATCACGGACTACTCCTCGCTGATTTTTGAATACTCGCTGCTCACACGTCCCATGCTCTTTCATGCGTACGATTTGGGGCAATACGATAAAACGCGCAGTTTTTACTACCCCTACATGGACTTCGTGCCCGGCGACTTGGTGTGGGACACCGAGGATATTATCGCTGGCGTGCAAAAAAATCTGCTGCACGGGCAGTTTGATGCCGAGCAAGTGCGCGCCTTTGCGCAAAAGTTCATGTGCGCCTGCGACGGCGAATCAACCAAGCGAATCATACAGAAAGTGCTGGGTGAATAGATGTTGCTTTCCCTGGTGATGCCCTGCTTCAACGAGGGCGAAAACGTGCAGCCCATGCACGCAGCCGTGATGGAGGCTTTCGCGGGCTGCGGCTACGACTACGAAATGGTGTTTGTGGATGACGGCAGCCGCGACGACACTTACGCCAAACTCAAGCAACTGCACGCCGAGCATAACAACGTGCGTGTGGTGCGGTTCTCGCGCAATTTTGGCAAGGAAAGCGCCATCTACGCAGGTCTGCAACACGCCCGCGGCGACTTCGTCTGCATCATCGATGCCGACCTGCAGCAACCGCCCGCATTGGTGCGCGAGATGGTCGTGTTCCTTGAGCTCAACGCCGACTGCGACTGCGTGGCGGCCTATCAACAAGTGCGCAGCGATGGTCGCGTGCTCAAGTTCTTCAAGAACAATTTTTATCGCATCATGAACCGCGTGACGGAGATTGAGTTTGTGCAGGGCGCAAGTGATTTCCGCACCATGCGCCGCAGCATGGTGGACGCAATTGTGTCGCTGGGCGAGCAAAACCGCTTCGCGAAGGGGATTTTCTCGTGGGTGGGCTTTGCCACGCATTATGTGCCCTACACCGCTGCGGCACGCCATGCGGGCACCACAAAATGGAACAAGCGCAGCCTGTTTCGCTACGCCTTTGACGGCATCATCTCGTTCAGCACCATGCCGCTGCGGTTGGCCTCGTTTGCGGGTGTGCTCAGCGCACTTGGCGCGTTGATTTACGGCTTGGTCGTCATCATCCAGCGGCTGTTCTGGGGCGTGGCGGTGCCCGGTTTTGCCACCCTCGCCGTGCTGATCTTGTTCCTGGGCGGGCTGCAACTGCTGGGGCTTGGACTCATCGGCGAGTACTTGGCCAAGACCTACACCGAAACCAAAGCGCGCCCCATTTACGTGACCAAAGAAGTGCTGGAGCCGAAGGATGACTAAACGACATTCGCCATTCACGTGGGTGATGTTGGGCTACACGGCGCTTGTGGTTGTGTTCTTTGTTGTGCGCAACGGCGTTGGGCTGCGCTTGGTGGCGATGTATGATCGTCGTGGCGTGGTGGTGCTGATGGCAGTTGTTATGTTGATTTTATTGTTGGTGGGCTGGGGTGTGGTGGCGTTTCGCACACGCAAGGCGGCGGGTGTTGCAGCAGCAGCGGTGTCATGGGCAGTTTCGGCGTTGCTATTGCCGCTGCTGCTGATTACTTCGTTCTTCGCAATACTGCCGCCAATTCCATGGCAGCATGAGTTTTTCGCCTCGCCGCAAGGCACAAACCAAGTGGTGGTTTTCTTGGGCGGTGATTGTGGCGCAACCTGTGCCGGGCCGTTTTTTTCTGTCTATCCCATGGTGTTGCCGGGCGTGATTCGCCGAACCCGCAACAGCCGCGGCGAGGTGCGGCGTGACCTCCCGCAAGAAATCAACGCACAATTGCAATGGCTCAGCGAGCGCGAAGTCATCGTGAACACAGGCGGCGAAGAATTTCACATTACATTTTAGAACATAGAGGAATCTCCATGAAACTCGGAATCGTAGGCCTGCCCAACGTGGGCAAAAGCACGCTGTTCAACGTGCTGACCAACGCAGGCGCACAAAGCGCGAACTACGCCTTTTGCACCATCGAGCCCAACGTGGGCATGGCCGCCGTGCCGGACGAACGTCTTACCGCGCTGGCGGAACTTTACCAACCGGCGAAAGTCACCCCGGCGGTGATTGAATTTGTGGACATCGCGGGGCTCGTGCGCGGCGCGGCGCAGGGCGAGGGCTTGGGCAACAAGTTCCTGTCCAACATCCGCGAGGTGGATGCCATCATCCACGTGGTGCGCTGCTTTGAGGACGATGATATCATCCACGTGGAGGGCAGCATTGACCCCGCGCGCGACATCGAAACCATCACCCTTGAGCTGATTTTCTCCGACATGGAGCTGCTCGAACGCCGCATTGAGCGCGGCACCAAGCAGGTGAAAGTCTTGGGCAACACCATGCGCGCCGAGGTTGATCTTGCAAAAAATCTCTATGCCCACCTCGAAAGCGGCAAGGTCGCGCGCACCTTCGCCTGCCAACTGCACGAGCGCGAGCTAATCAATACTTGGGCGCTGCTGACCACCAAGCCCGTGATTTATGTCTGCAATTTCAGCGAAGCGGACTACACCGCCGGCAACATCGAAAGCCATGCGAACTACAGCACCGTGCAGACCATCGCCGCGCAAGAGGGCTCGACCACGCTGCCCGTTTGCGCGGAAATCGAAGCCCAAGTCGCCGAGCTCGACGCTGACGAACGCGCGATGTTCCTGGGTGAGCTGGGCATCACCAGCGGCGGCTTAGACTTGCTCATCCAGCGCAGTTATGACCTGCTGGGGCTGATTTCCTACCTTACCGCAGGCAAGCCGGAGGTGCGCGCGTGGACCATCACTCGCGGCATGAAGGCGCCGCAAGCCGCGGGCAAAATCCACACGGACTTCGAGCGTGGCTTCATTCGCGCAGAGACCATTGCGTTCGACGATCTCATGCGCAGCGGCAACATGCCCGCCGCCAAGGAGCAGGGTTTGGTGCGCAGCGAGGGCAAGGAGTACGTGGTGCAAGACGGCGATGTGATTCTGTTCCGGTTTAATGTGTAGCATAAAAAACCACCCACTAAGGGTGGATTTTTATTGTCGCAGGGGACTAGTCCAAGAACAAATACTGGTAGATAATCTGCACCACCACGCCGTCGCGCACGGCGATTTGCAGCGTGCTGCGACCTTGGTTGAAGTAGTAGAAGCCATTCACCTCACGGTTGTATTGCCCATACAGCCGCGCAACATCCGCTGCCGCCGCGCCGATATAGAGACCTTCGGGCGTGGTCACGCTGTCGTTGGCCAGGCGCACGCTGGCGATGAACGGCGCGCTGCCGTCAGCGGGATAGGTGAGATAGAGAATCATGCCGGGGAAGCGCAGTGTTACATCTTCGCCCTCAATGGCGCAGTTGGGTTCGCGCATTTCGTCAAGGGCAGGACCAAGTGCCGCCAACACTGGTGCAGGCAATGCGCCCATGGTGATTTCCACGTCTTGATAGACAAAGGTGTGGTTCGCTTGCCCTGCGATGGGAGGCTGTGTGGTGGCTTGGGTTGTGCCGGTGTCGCCG
>WQRM01000133.1 GCA_009786735.1 Oscillospiraceae bacterium
AAAGCTGAAAATGTTTGGCGTTGAGATAAGGCAGCAAGGCGGGGTCGGCTTGCTCAACTTTGGGGCGTTTGTAGGGCTCGAACATGGGCTGGCAGCCGCCGTTGATCGCAGATTGCGCCGCTTGCAGGAAGTCGTTGCCCATGCGCTCGCGCAGGTGCTGCATGAACTTGGGCAGCGGGGTATAGGGGCAAACGCCTGCGCTGAAATAGCCTTCGGCGGGCTTGATTTCAAACCACATGCAGGGGTAGAGATAGGGGTCGATGTCGGCTTTGTGGCGCATGAACATGACCCACACATTGTCGCGATACAGATGCTTTTCTTTGGTGAAGCGGGTGTCGCGCCGCACACGTGAGACGGACTTTTGCGGCAGCAGGCACATGTGAGGGTCGAGCTTGGCGAAGTCGTCGGCGAGGTCGAGCATGAGCTGCGCGAGGGGCTCAAACACCTGCTGGTTGATTTGCGTTTTGTGTGCGTCGTAGAACGCTTTGTCGTTCTCGTGCTTGTTCTGCGCAAGCAAGAACAGGGCTTCGGGGCTGATGCCTTGGTACATAGTGACTCCTTGATAATGCGTAATTCGTAATGCGTAATGCGTAATGGCGGGGGCTTGCGCCTGCGGCGGGCAAGCCGCTTCGCGAGGGGATTTTTATGGGACGAGGATAGAACACAGCGACGCGACGAAAAAGTTTTTTGCGTCACTTTTTTTCAAAAAAGTGACAAAACTCCGCGCCCTGCGCATCATAGCAGCGCCTGCGCGCCTTTGAGCACGCCCACCTTGGCGGAGTGGAAGTTCAGGCCGCCTTGCAGCCAGGCGGCGTAGGGTTCGCGCAGGGGTGCGTCGGCGGAGAGCTCGATGGAGGAGCCCATGGTGAAGGCTCCGGCGGCCATGATGACTTGGCTGTCGTAGCCGGGCATGTCCCAGGGCTGGGGCTGGACGTGGGCGTCCACGGGGGCGCCGGTTTGCAGACCTTGGCACAGCGCGATGAGCTTTGCGGGCTCGCCGAGGGTGACGCTTTGGATGATATCTGCGCGCGGCTCGTGCCATGCGGGGGTGACGGCATAGCCCATGCGGGCGAAGAGTGCGGCGGCGAACACGGCGGTTTTGAGGCTTTCGCCTACGACATGCGGCGCATGGAATAATCCCATGAAAAGGTTGCGGTTTTGCCCGAGCGACGCGCCCACTTCGCTGCCCAAACCGGGCGTGGTGGCGCGGTAAGCACAGAGCTCGACGAGGTCGGCGCGCCCTGCGATGTAGCCGCCGCTTTTCGCCAAACCGCCGCCGGGGTTCTTGATGAGCGAGCCTGCGATGATGTCCACGTTGGGCTCGGTGCGCTGCACGAACTCGCCATAGCAGTTGTCTACGAACACAATGGCATCGCTATGCTGGCGCGTGCGCTGTGCGATTTCGTTGATTTCATCCACCAGCAGGCTTGGGCGCAGGGTGTAGCCCCGCGAGCGCTGGATGTAGACCATCTTGGGTTGATGGGTGGCAATGGCTTGTGTGATGGCGGCGAGGTCGGGCTTGCCGTGGGCGGTGAGGGCGACTTCCTCATAGCGCACGCCGAAGTCGGCAAGGCTGCCCATGCCGCTGCCGCTAAGCCCGATGACCGGGCGGATGGTGTCGTAGGGCGTACCGGTGACGCTGAGCATGCAGTCGCCCGGTCGCAGCAGCCCAAAGAGCGCCACGGCGAGGGTATGCGTGCCGCTGGCGAAGCTGTGGCGCACCAGCGCGGCTTCGCAGCCGAGCACGTCGGCGAAAACTTCGTCGAGCACGTCGCGGCCACGGTCGCCATAGCCATAGCCTGTGGTTTCGGCAAAGTGGCTTTCGCTCACGCGGTGGCGCATGAACGCCGCCAAAACTTTGTGTTGGTTGTGCTCGGCGAGCTGGTCGATTTCGGCAAAGGCGGGGGTGATGTCCGCCATGGCTTGCGCTTCAAGGTCGCGCAGGGCGGGCGGGAAGTTGAAAAAATTGTTCATGGTTTATAGTATAGCACGCCTGCGGCGAGCAAGTCGCTTCGCTGTGGCTAATCCTCTCTCATCAAAATCCTTATGTCTATTATAACATTTTGCGCAGGCCAAGTCAAGCCGCAACATCGCGTGTAGGGGCGGCTACTAGCCGCCCGAGTTTTTATGATTGGCTTTTTTAGACAATTGTATTGATGTTTTTTTACGAAACCCCTCTGTCGCTTCGCGACATCTCCCCCAGAGGGGGAGACTCTGGCGAAACTCGGACTTTCAGGTGTTGCCAAGGGCTCCCCACCGGGGTCCCCGCAAATGCTTGCATTTGTGGGGTGGTCTTGGGGGAGCTGGCACGCTGTAAGGCGTGACTGAGGGGTTCGTCATCAATACAAAAGGCTAAAACAGCGTTATGATTTATGATGAGAGAAAGAGGCACGGGCGGCAGGTTGCCGCCCCCTACACGCGCCCCAACATCTACCATTGCATTGTGCCGCCCGATGTGGTATGATGGGAGCAACCAAAAGGAGGGATGTGCCATGAAGACTTTGTGCGAAAGCATCAAATTAAAGCCCGAAAGCGTGCGCCTGCTCAAGTGCGGCGGCGCGGCACTGGTTTTGCTGTATCTGGCGGCGATTTTGCTGTATTCCACCGCCGGGCACGTGCTGGACTTCCACTTTTCTGTGATGGCAACGCAGCAACTGGCGCTTGGCTTGCGCGGCGGATTCGCTCTGCTTTGCTTGGGTGTGCTGTTTTTGGAATGCCGGTAATTTGCGGTAAAACGACCACACCGATGCGCTAATATTTGGCAACACAACGGAAAACACCAGCGGGCAGCCGGAAAGACCGAGCTGCCCGCTTGACTTTTGCGCTGTGTCGTGTTAACATGGGGAGTGAGGTATGTCTGGGGGCTTAGGTTAACACTTGGGCTGAATTTCACGGCGCGCCGATGGCACGCCCTACCAGAGTTGCGCCAATGGCGCTTGCCTCTTAAGCGCGCAAAAATAGTCCACCGCGAAGCGGCTAGGTTTTTTTGGTTCTTTTTTTGCAAAAAAAGAACAGAAAGGACGAACATGTCTGTTTTGCAGCAGCAGTTCATGCAGCTCATTGATGCATGCGGCGACATTGACGACAGCGACGGTGAGTTGCTGGCGTTGCTTGGCGTGCCCGCGCAGTCGTCCGATGACGAACCGAGCGATCTGCCTGCAGCGTCTGCAACAACAAGGCTCAAGCCGCGCAGCAAAGCGTTGCCGTGGGTCGCGCTTGCGCTGATGGCTGTGCTGTGCGTGGTGATTCTGGGCGGGGCAGCGATGACTGCATTGAGCGCCGATCACTCACGTGCGGTGGCGGGGTTGCGCGTGTTTCATGTGACGTCGAACTCCATGGCGCCCAGCAGCAACGGCGAAGCACAACCCGGCTGGATGCGTCAAGGCGATGCTGTGATTGTGCGCGCGATTGCGCCAGAGCGCATCAACGTTGGCGATGTTGTTGCCATTGACCGCGGCGCGCAGCAGCCTGTGCTCACCCACCGGGTGATGGCGGTGCTGGAGAACTTCAGCGACCCCAGCGGCTTGGGTTTCATCACCCAAGGCGACGCCAACCGCAATCCTGACCCACACGCGGGCGGCAGCCAGGTGTTGGGCGTGACCGCGCTGCGCATCCCCTTCGTTGGGCATGCGCTGAACGCTGTGCACGAAAATCTGGCGGTGAGTGTTGTGCTTGGCGCGTTGGGCTTGCTGGGCGGCGTTGCGCTGATTGTGCGGCTGTTTTATCGGGGAAAAGGCGAAAAAAATACCACGGATAATCGCTGTAGGGACAACGCCCCTGCGCTGTCCGGGGTTTGATGTCGCTATCGGGACGTGCTGCGTCCCCTACACATGGCAGCGGCGTAGCAAAGTTCCCTCGGGCAAGTCCACCTCACAGGCAAAACTAAAGAGCATTTCCGCATGCCGGGTAGCCTCAAGAGGTTGCCCGGCTTCGTCTTGCAGATCGTGCAGGGTGAGTTCAACTGGCGGCTGACCGGGCACAACGGCTTGCAGTGCATCGCCCGCGAAGGCACGCCCACGCTGCAGGGCATGGCAGCGTCCGTTTTCGCAGCGCTGGACGATGCCGATGGGCTCGCTGGCGCGGGTGTAGCCGCTGGTTTCGCTGATGTGCGCGCGCTCGCCGGGCTTGGCGAAGGCGAAGCCGGTGCAGTATTCACGGTGGCTGACGAGGTAGGGCTCGCGCGCAGCCCAAGCGGGCACGGGTCTTCCCTGCTGTGCAGCATCCAATGCGGCGCGGTAGGCGTTGACAATCACCGCAACATAATACGCCGCCTTGGCGCGCCCCTCGATTTTCAGGCTGGTGATGCCCGCCTGCAGCAGCGCGGGGATGTGCTCGATGAGGCACAGATCCTGCGCGTGCATGATGTGCGTGCCGCGGGCATCTTCCTCAATGGGGAGATACATGCCCGGGCGGGTTTCTTCCATCAGGGCGTATTGCCAGCGGCAAGGCTGGGTGCAAGCGCCGCCGTTTGCGTCGCGCCCGGTGAGGTAGTTGCTCAGCAGGCAGCGACCGCTGTAGCTCACGCACATCGCACCGTGGACGAACATCTCAAGCTCAAGATTGGCGGGCGTGCGTGCGTGAATCTGCGC
>WQRM01000134.1 GCA_009786735.1 Oscillospiraceae bacterium
CCGTTTTTCTATGGTTTTTGGGCTTGCGCGCCCCCACACAGATGTGTTATACTATTAGCGGGGAAAACCCGAACAAAAACAAAAAGGAGAACACCATGAAACGTACATTAGCCCTCGTGTTGGCACTTGTGCTCGGCATCACCATGCTGGGTATCACCGCCAGCGCCACCACCGCAGACGCGACGATCCAAATCGCAACTGTGGACTTCCAAGGCATCGCTGCCTCCGTAGACTCGCCCGACTATGATGAGTTGTTCGACAACGCCCTCGTAGAAATCTTCCGCGTCGCCATCACGCAGTATCCCGCATCGCTTCTCTTCCTCGATGGATACCTCTTGGAAATCTATTTCTTTGACATGTTCGAAGCGCTTGATGATGCTGCTGCCCTCGCACTGTTGCTTACTCTGATGCAGCTGGAAATGCGGATGCCGCAACTCGCGTTTGATGCTGTAGACTTTGAAGCAGCGCTTGACCAATGGGTGGCAGAACTTACCGTGTGGTTGGCTGAAGCGCACACCGCGCTGTATCCTTTCTTTTCAGCAGACGTGCTCGCCGCACAAGCTGCCTTTTCTTCAACCGAGCTGATCCGTGTGTTTTATCTCGACATGACCGTCGCTGAGCGGAACGCTTTGCTTGCCGAGAATAACATTAATTGGGAAAACGACATGGTAGTGTATATCGTTGCGGGCGACTGGGCTGCTCTTGCTGCGCTGTTCAACGCTGCTGGCGCCGTGCTGGTGGAGTATGCCGAAGAAACCGGCGTTGAACTGCCCGAGTGGCTGATCGCCCAATTCGCCGCCGAAGTGCGCGGCTCCATTTGGCCCAACGTGCTGGCAATCGTCGGCATCGTGATCCTCGTGGTAATCAACGCAGTTGCTATCTTCAGCTTCCTGCGCATCGTTTTCAGATAACCCTAACTTAACCGAAGAACGGCGGAGCATTGCGCTCTGCCGTTTTTTTGCGAAAAATGCAAAAAGTGCTTGACAAGCACCGCGCAAGTGTGGTATAATCACTAGAGTTGGACGCGTAGCTCAGTTGGTTAGAGCGCTCGCCTCACACGCGAGAGGTCCCCAGTTCGAGTCTGGGCGTGTCCACCACCTGCGGTGGGGCTCGGTCGCTTCGCTGTGCATTACGCCAGCCTGTGCGAGAGTCCTACCTCACGAACCACCGCACCATCTCGCGCTTTCACTATTTGTGGGAGCGTGATTTTTGTGTCCCGCAAGTTTTCGACAATCTAGGAGGTCAACATGAAAGAACCTGTGCGTGCCAAAAAAATCGGGCGCGAGTTCAAGGAGTTCATGGTGCGCGGCAACGCCATCATGCTGGCCGTAGGCGTGGTCATCGGCGGCGCATTCCAGGGCATCGTCAACTCCCTCGTTAACGACATCATCATGCCGCTGATTGGCGTGCTCACCGCCGGTGCTGACTTCAGCGAGCTGGCCTTTCGCGTCACGCCACGCGGCGGCGCAGAGGACGCCTACGTCGCCATCACCTACGGCACGTTGATCACTGCGATTATCAATTTCCTCATCGTGGGCTTTGTGATTTTTCTGCTGGTGAAGTTCGTCACCTCTGCCGATGGCGCGGTGAAAATAGCCTGCCGCCGCGCCACCGACCACGAAGAAGTGCCCATTTTGCGTGAGCGAGATTCCCCTTGCCGCCACGCGCTGTGCGCACTGCACGTCGCAGCTACCGGAAGAGGAAGAAGCTGAATAACATGCGAAAGCTCCCTGCATAGGGGAGTTTTGTTGTGTATTATTGGGGCGAATGCGCGATGAATAGACCTTCGTCAATCCCCCTCAACGAAAATGAGGAGGGACTGTGTTATTATTTTTTGTTGTCGAACGCTTCGCTGAGTTTTTCGATTTTCGCAACCACTTCCTCATTCACTTCGTTATCCTCTAAGATTTGAATGATGGCTTTGATGAACATGGCAGCTTGTTTGTCCGTCATTCCCATGTGCTTTCCCTCCTCATGCAACTTGCTACCATAAATATAGCACAAACCCGCGCGTTTGTCAAGCTAAAAAATGTTGCCGAGGGTCAGGCGCTCCATCTCGCGAATGGTGTTGACCGTTTGCAGCCCGCGCACCGCATGCTCGATGAACAACGGCGCGTCGCCCATGCGCTGATACTTCGGCAGCGCCCCCACCGCCCACTCCAGCTCGTTGAGGTTTTGGTGCGGGAACAACACATGCAAAAAGCTGCGGCTGCGCTGCCACAAGCGCGTGACATCCTCGGTGGCATCGGCCCAGGCAGGCGATTGCTCCTGCGCGGCTTCGAGGGCGAGTTCAAGCGCGTGGGTGAGCTGCCGCGTGGTGCGGTTGACATACGCGAGGCAAAACACCGAAAAGCCCACCGCTAACACGATGAGACAAATGGCGGTGATCAGGCGAAGTTTCATGGCTGTCTCCTCTCCTCTTTTGCCACCACCTGCGGTGGGGCTCGGTCGCTTCGCTGTGTCCTATTCTAGACCCATCAATATCCCCGCGGAGCGACAATTAAGCATTAAGCACTAAGCACTAAGCATTGCCTTGGTCTTCCTTCTTCAGCGGCTGATGCTCGGGTTTTAGCTCCACGCTGATTTGCCCGTTGGTCTCCATCAACGCGGTTTGCACGTGCGTGATGTCGAACACGTCTTTCTGGCGCAGGGCTTCCATGAGGTCGTCGTAGGCGATGCGCAGGTTGGCAAGCTCGTTGAGGTCAAGCTTGCCCTTTTGGATGATCACGATGGAACTGCCCTGCGTGACCTTGCGAAAGCGCGTGGAGTGCGTGGCGATGACACTGCTGATGATTTCAAGGCTCACGAGCACGGCCGCGGCCACCAGCGCCGTGGTCATGGGCAGGGAGTTATCCTGGATGGGCATGACGGCGAGCTCCGACAGCAAAATGGTGACGACGAGCTCCGTGGGCTTGAGCTCGCCGACCTGCCGCTTGCCCATCAGGCGCAGGGCAAGGGTGATCATGCAGTAAAGCACGACAAGGCGAATGATGGTAATGAGCATGGTTTTGACCCTCCAATGGCTATAGTTTTGCTAAAAAAATGAATTTTATTTAAATTATGAGGATTTCCTCTTTACATTAACGACAACAATAGTGTATAATAAAGATTAGACATGCTGCTGAAAGGAAATCTCCCCCATGAAATTGACCAAAAAGAAAATTGCTGGCATCATCGCCATTGTGGTTGTGGTGGCTCTGTTGGTTTTCTCCATCTCTTACGTTGTGGTTGCCAACAACCCGCACCCCGAACTCGCGCCTGATGCCATCGTTGCCGTTGACACCGGCGACCTCACCCAAACCTTCCAAACCTCTGCAACGGTGCGCTCGGGCCGGCAGGGGGTCTTCACGATTTTGGACGGCACGCTGGTGGAAGAAGTGCACGTGCGCGTGGGACAAGCGGTGGAAGCCGGCGAACTGCTTGCCACGTTTGACGCAAGCCGTCTGGATGATTTGCTGCAACAGCGCCGACGCGACTACCACAGCGCGCGCAATGCTTATGAAAACTACATGACCAATGCAGCACAGGCACCCACCCGCCAGCAAGACATACGCAACCAAATTGATTCACTGGAAAGACAAATTGCGGCGATGCAAGAAGGCGGCGGCAACGACCGCGTTGCCACCGGCAACCAACAGGTGGATGACCTGCGCAACCTGTTGACGGCGCTGCTGGGCAATGGTCGCATTGCCAACTGGATGGTGAACGAGCTGCTGATTCGCGAAGACGGCATTGTGGAAAACGTGATGGTGTCGTTCAACAACTTGTTTGGCGGCTTCTTGATGGGCGGCTTTGATCTTTCGGCGCTGGGCTTTGGCGGCATCACAGAAACGCTTGACCTTAGCCTGCAGCTGATGCAACTGCGCGTGACGGAAACGATGATGGGCGTGCAAATGGGAATGTCGCTGGACAACGTGTATCGCGCGTTGCTGGAGTCGGCGCGGACGTCCTACCAGCAGGCGCACATCACGGTGACGGCGCTGCGCGAAGGCTGGTATGCCACGCATGACGGCGTGGTGCGCGAAATCAACATCACCGCCGGTGAAGTGTATCGCAGCGCCGGTGCGGTTGGCGGCGGCTTTGACATGACGGTGATTCTCGCCTCGCTCGCCATGGGCAGCGCGGACATCAATACCTTGCTGTCGGGCTTGCTCGGCACAACGGTGGCCGGAATGGTGGTGGAATACCACCCGTTCTACGCCTCGTTCATGCTGGGACGCTATGACCACCTGCGCGTGGAAAAAGACCAGGCTGTGCGTGTGACTTCGGTGACCGGGCAAGAATTTGATGCCTATGTGTATTACATCGCGGCGGTGGCTGGTGAGAGTGGCGGACTCTTTGATGGTCTGCCTATCCCCGGTCTTACCGCTCGCGGCATTCCTGCAAGCATCCGCATTCCCTCGCCGGATCTTTCCATCACCATCGGTCTTGATGTGGACATTGCCATTGAGCTCGACAGCGCCAACAACACCATGCGCGTGCCCGTGAGTGCCCTGCGCTTTGATGCCACAACGGAAGAGTTCTTCGTGTTTGTGCTCGAACGCGGCGTGC
>WQRM01000135.1 GCA_009786735.1 Oscillospiraceae bacterium
CCGAGGGGGGCAGAGATTATCCATCTGTAGGGGCGGCGGGCGCGCCGCCCGGAGTTTTCCTAAAAATTAAGCATCGCATCCGTCACCGTGCCGCGGCGCAGACGGTGGGAATACACCTCGCCCGCAGCCCAAGATTGATTCCACGGCAGGCGCACGCGCGGTTTGTCCAGCACATACACCGTCACCCCGCGCACACCAAACTGCCGCACCATCGCAGGACTGTATAGGTGGATGTCCACAATGGGCGCATTGCTGCGGTGCACAAAGCCGCCGGTGTCTACCGCAATGGCATAGCCATACACAAACGTGCCGCAGTTGCTCACAATCCACAGGTGCGAGCCATAAGGAATCACGCGCGGGTCAACCGCCACAAAGCCGCTGCGGGCATACACGCCGGTGGCAGTCAGTCCACGCCAGTAGTACGCCGTGCCCGTGCCGGTGAGGTAACGCTTGACCATGTTGGCGGGGCGATTGTTCACGATGCTCAGCCCCGGTGGCGGCGTGAGCGTGGAAATCATGTTGTGCGCGCGAGCGGGCGGGGCGGTTGTCGTGGTTGTCGTTGTGGTTGTTTCAACGGTTGTGGGTTCTTCCGTGGTCGTGGTTGCTTGCGTGGTGGTCGTGTATTCTGTTGTGGTGATCATGGGCTCGGGCATGGCCTGTGGCGACGTGCAGGCGAAGGAAATCACCAGCACGGCGAGGGCGGCGCACAGCAGTTTGGTCACCAGTGCCACGCGGATAAACTTGCGGCGCGGCATGCGCCTGAATGAACGAAGCAGGACAATCAGCCTCTCTTTGTGTGATATACAAAGAATAGGCAGTTGCCCTGCAAATTATTCACGCCCAGGCGCTGTCGTCGTGTTTGAGCAGGCGCACGCGCGTGATGTGCGCGGCTTCAAGCCCCAGCGCATTGAGCAGCAGCGTGGGGTTGAGATTCACCGTGCTGCCGGCAGCTAGTGTGCAGGCAAACACGTCGCCATCAAAGACGCAGCGCTTGATCATGGGCATCAGCTCAACCTCTTTTTCAACCTTGCGGTGACCTTTTTTGCCCATTTTTTTCGCGGTGAGATTGCCCGCTTGCAGCAGCGCTTCGGCCTGTGCAATGTCGCCTTGCACGGTGATGCGATACTCCGCAGCGGCGATGTCACCGGGCTTGTCCCACGGCTCATGCACCGCCAGCGCGCGTAACCCCTCAGGCAGCACAGCGTTGAGCCGCGCACACACCTCGTTGTGCGGCACAGTCTCCAGCAAGCGAACATCGCAGGCTTCGCGCAGGCCTTCTTGTCCCAGCGGCAGCGGCAGCGGGAAGGCTAAGTATGGGTGCGGGTTGAAGCCCTCGGTGTACCACACGGGCAGGGCTGCACGGCGCACCGCGCGGGTGAACGCACGCATCAAGTCCAGGTGCGAGATGTAGATGACGCGACCGCGCTTTTCAAAGAATATTCGGGTTGGGTGCATGAGACGGACCTTTCTGCTGTGATACTTATGGCGTGCAAAAAACCACGGGCGGCAGATTGCCGCCCCTACACGCGATGTTCATCAATGTTATAATAACAATCGTCAAGCCAGTTTTGAGGGTTTGTGTTGATGTAATGGGCAATGCGTGCATAATCCTCATGATTGCGCACGATGTGATCATGGAAAGATTTTTGCCACAGCGGAAACCCAATTTCCATGGAAACGTGACGCTTCATTTGCCCGATAATGGTTGAGACATCCGCAGGCTCGCGTGTAGGGGCGGCAACCTGCCGCCCGTGATTTAGTCGCAAAAGCATATGAACGTGATTGGGCATAATGACGTAGCTATCCACACTGGCATGCGCATAATGGGTTGAAATAGCATCAACTGCGCAGCGCACAACCAAACCATAACGAGACAAAACCATCGCGGAGGCTTCGCCTATCGTTCCCAGCATCTCGTGCTTATCTTTCACACATATGGTAATAAAATAACATCGGTTGCCGCGATAATCAAAATCATGCAATCGCGCAGACTTGCGCGTTGGCAAATCTTTCATGGCTAACCTCTCGGCTTATAAAACTTCCGGTTATCCAGCGCCCAAATCTTGTTCGTGTATTCCCCCGGCTGCACGCCCTGCAGGGCGGTTTCCATCTGGTGCATGCGGGCGTCCAGCAGGTCAAGCTGCGAGAGCACCTCGGCCTCAAGGAACATCGGCGGCTTTGCCGCGCCGAACTCCGCCAAGCCATGGTGGCTGATGAGCATGTGCTGCAGCAACAGCGTGGTTTCTTCGTCCAAGCCGACTTTTTGCGCGTACTCTTCCAGCAGCACCGCGCCGCCCACCAAGTGCCCCACCAAGTTGCCGCGCAGCGTGTAGCCCGAAGCAAGCCCCGTGGCAGGCACGTCGTACTCGGCGAGCTTTTCGATGTCGTGCAAAATCACGCCGGCGAACAACAGATCGCTGTTGATGGTTGGATAAAGCGCCGCCACAGCCTGTGCCATGCGCAAAATCGCCACGGTGTGCCACAGCAAGCCGCTGCGCACCGCGTGGTGCAGCCGGAACGCGCCCGGCCAATACAGCAGCTGGGCTTCACGGTCTTTGAGGATAGCCAGCACAAGCTCTTTGAGCTTGGTGTGTGAGAATTGCTCCACACATGTGCGGATTTCCGCCAGCATTTCTTCGCCCAGTTGGGGCGCGCAGGGCACAAAGTCGTCCATGCGCACATTGTCGTTTTCTTCCACCAGACGAATGCGCTCTACGCGGAACTGGTCCACGCCGTTGTAGACCGACAGCGTGCCGCGCACTTTCACCAGGTCATTGGCGGCAAATTGATGCACGCCCGGGCGAAAATCCCAGAATTTTGCGTTCATTTCGCCCGTGGTGTCCATGATGGTCAAGTCAAGGTAGACCGCACCCTTGGCGGTGGTTTTTTGCTCAACGGTTTTCAGCAGGCAAAAGCCTTCGAGTGTGCCGGTGGCGTTGTTCACGGGGGTGAAGTTCATATGTGCTCCTCTGTATGTTGTTGATGGTTTATGCCATGAAGTTCTCGCCAAGCGCGCGGGCGAAGAGCTCGTGCAGGATGGCAATTTGGTCATCGGTCATGCTGTGCTTAGAGAAAATGTGCCATACCTTGCCATGTTTCAAGCAAAAGGCATCGTTGGTTTCGTAGGCTTTGTTGATTTGGTCGTAATATTTGGTGGCATTCAGCGTGGTGTTGCGCCGAGCGGCTTGCAGTTGAAAATGGTTTTCGTAGAAGTTTGTGGTCGTGACCGCGGCACTGTTTCGATACAACGAACGCGGGAAAACAACAAACAAGAACACCACAAACACCACCAAAAGCAGCAAAAACGGCACGAGCCCCTGCCAAGCAAAGCCATCATGCAACACGCCTTGAATGACGCGCGCAATCTGCCACAACCAGAACGCCAAAAGCCCTCCATACACCAGCCAAAACGCGGGCTGTTTTTTGAAGGCAAACATCATCCCTTTGCGCCAGGTTTTATAGGTTGAGTGCTCGGTGATTGTCAAAATGGGTGCGTTTTCCATGCGGCTTTCTCCTTTGTGCTTGATGGGGTGCAACACCATTATACCGCATTTGGGATAAATTTGCAAGAAAAAAAGCTTGCGCTCACCCCTTAATTTTGGTAGAATAAGATGGAGAAGAGGGAGGTGAGCGCATGCGCCACGATGAATCCGGCAAAGAAATCGACTGGCAGGCCTATGCACCGCCGCCGGAAGCGATGAACTATGGCGAGCCTGAGAAAAAGCAAGTTTCGCCAAAACCACCCCTAAAAGCCAAGCAACCCAAACAGAAAAAGCCTCGTGGACGCAACGGCCTAGCCCGCCGCGTGCTGCTTTGGCTGCTGATTGTGCTACTCACACTCAGTGGCGTGACGGCATCGCTCGCGGTGGTTGCGGCGTTCCGCATGAACATCGCGCCCATGCAGCCCACGCATGCAGACATCGCCCGCAGCCCCAGCAGTAGCCCGCTGGTGACCACGATTTTGATTATCGGTGTGGACGGCGCAATCCAAAACAGCCGCGCCGATGCCCTGATGCTGGCGAGCATCGACCACCGCACGGCCACCCTGCGCCTAACCTCCATCGCACGCGACACCCTGGTGCGCTACCCCGGCGGAGACTTCCGTCGCATCAACGAAGCCACGGTGGGGCAGCATGGCAGCGGCTCACGCGCGGCACGTTTGATTGCCGAGAACTTCGGCATCCGCGTTGACCATTACGTCCTGCTCAACTTCGGCATTTTCGCCAACATTATCGACGCAATCGGTGGTGTGTCTGTGCCCATGACCACGCGCGAGATCAACTACCTCACCAGCCGCACTTGGCTGCGCAGATATCTCAACGCCGCAGATCTGCAGCGCCAAATGGAGCAAAACGGCGCAGTTCGGCTCACCGGTCAACAGGCGCTGATGTTCTCGCGCATCCGCACTTTGGATGACGATTTTGCGCGCGCGGGACGCCAGCGCATTGTGATGAATGCCACACTGCAGCGTGTGCGGCGAAATCCATTTTTGCTTGT
>WQRM01000136.1 GCA_009786735.1 Oscillospiraceae bacterium
TCGCTTCGCCTGTGCCTCTGGGTACTCCTGCGACGGTTCCAATCGACTATACCACAAAATCCCACACCTGTACAGGTGCTTTTCTATTTGACGCTTACGCCGCATCGGCGTGAAGTGTGGCAGTGCAACCGCAAATATTCCGGCGAGAGTGTGTGCCGCACACCGCACCTGACTGACCAGCAAATCGAGCTGGCGTTCCTCGCGGCGTTCAATCAAAGATTGGCTAACCGTGTTGCCATTTTCGCGGCCTATGATGACGTGTTGGCGACACTCACCGACACCAGCGACCTTGATACCGAGGCTGCAACCCTCACGCAGGAATGCGAAGTCGTGATGGAACTCACTCGCCGCGCTGTGCAGGAAAATGCCAGCACAGCACTTGACCAAGCCGACTACCAGCAGCGGCATGATGCGCTGGTTGCGCGCTATGAAACCGCTCACGCTCGGCTTGGCGAGATTGAGAAAACCTGCAGCGAACGCCGTGCCAAACGCGCGAACATCAAGCGATTTCTCACCACGCTGAAACGACAGCCCGACCTCGTGACCGACTTCGATGATGAGCTGTGGTACACCACCGTTGACCGCGTGACTGTGCACGGTGATGGGCGATTGGCCGTGCTGTTCCGCGACGGCGTGGAGGTCGTGCCGCAGGCCGAGGCACTGCCACTGGCGGCGTAAATCTAGCCCGCAGGTTCAAACACGAGCCTGCGGGTATTTTTTGTTTGACAATCCCCGCGCAATGTGGTATACTAGGTCGTAGGCAAAGTTTGATTGTGTGCGTTGCCGCAACGCGCAGGGTGCAAAACAGCCCAATTTATTACCGTTTGTCTATGGTATTAAATTTTGTCACTTTAGACACCACCTGCGGTGGGGCTCGGTCGCTTCGCTGTGCATTACGCCAGCCTGTGCGAGAGTTTCATCGCTGTGCCTTGCGCCGATTGTGCGTGAGGCACACAATTGTTAGTTAACCCTTTACTTTCGAGCTTTGGAGGATAATTATGCAAAACAAACGAACAGTCACCGTGATTCCGGGGGACGGCATTGGCCCTGAATGCGTTGGCGCGGCGATGAAAATCATCGACGCTGCCGGTGTAAGCATTGAATGGGAAGAACGCCACGCAGGCGAACGTGTCTTCAAGCAGGGGATTCCCTCGGGCGTGCCCGCTGACACCATTGAATCCATCAAGAAAAACCGCGTGGTGCTCAAAGGACCACTGGGCACGCCGGTTGGCTTTGGTCAAAAGAGCGCCAACGTTACCTTGCGCAAGTTGTTTGAAACTTACGCAAACATCCGCCCGGTGCGCGAGTTCCCGGGGGTGACCACGCCCTACAGCGGTCGCGGCATTGACCTGGTGGTGGTGCGCGAAAACGTGGAAGACCTCTACGCTGGCATCGAGCACATGCAAACACCCGGCGTGGCGCAGTGCCTGAAGCTCATTTCCCGCAAGGGTTGTGAGAAAATCGTGCGCACGGCCTTTGAGTTCGCGCGTGCAGAGGGGCGCAAGTCTGTGGCCTGTGCCACCAAGGCGAATATCATGAAAATGACCGAAGGCTTGCTGAAAAAGACCTTTGAAGAAATCGCGCCGGAGTACCCAGACATTGAGTCTTGGCATGTGATCATCGACAACTGCGCGCACCAACTGGTGAAAAAGCCCGAGCAATATGACGTGATCGTGACCACCAACATGAACGGCGACATCATCAGCGACCTCACCTCGGGGCTGGTGGGTGGTCTTGGCTTTGCGCCAACGGCGAACCTCGGTAACGACATCGCCATCTTTGAAGCCGTGCATGGCTCTGCGCCGAAATACGCCGGCAAAGATGTAATCAACCCCACGGCGGTGATTTTGTCTGCGGTGATGATGCTGCGGCACATCGGCGAGTTCGAGGCCGCAACGCGCATCGAAAACGCGGTGATGGTGACCATCGAAGAGGGCAAAGCTGCCACCGGCGACGTGGTTGGCTACGACAACGGCGCAAAAACCAGTGAGTATACCCAAGCGATTATCGACAACCTCGGTCGCAAGCCTGCCACTTGGCAAGCGCGTGACCATCAAGCTATCCAAATGCCGACGGTGTCGGATGAACCCGCAACGGTCGTGCCTGCGTCGCGCCGCGTGATTGGCGCAGACATCTTCATTGAGTGGCCGCAGAACGCCGAGTCGCTCGGTCAGAGCCTCGACAGCGTTGTTGCGGATTCACCGTTCCGGCTGAAAATGATCTCGAACCGCGGCACGAAAGTCTATCCCGTTGGTGACACCGCGCCTGACTGCGTTGACCATTGGCGCTGCCGTTTTGTGCTGCGTGATGCCGCTGCCGATGCCACGCCCGACATGGTGATGGCGCTGCTGACGCAAGTTGCTGCCAAACACGAGTGGATGCACGTGGAGAAATTGCCGGAGTTCAACGGCGAAGCTGGCTACACCATGGCACAAGGCGAAGACTAAATGTCGCTTCGCTGTGCACGCTTAACGTTTCGTCAAAAATTATCAACAAAGCCCTTGACGACCTCAAGGGCTTTTCACAATCAAGGAGGATTACTGTGTCTGTTTTGAACCAACCGTTTATGCAGGGCTTCATCCGCATGTGCAGCGACGGCTATGCCGCTGGCTGGCACGAGCGCAACGGCGGCAACGCGTCCTATCGCATCAAGCCCGAAGAAATCGCCGCCATTGCATCGCAGATCAACACCAGCGGCGCATGGCTGCCCATTTGCGCCAGTGTGCCGAACCTAGCAGGGGAGCACTTCCTGTTCACCGGCACGGGCAAGTTCTTCCGCAACGTGGAGCTCTCGCCTGAAACCTGCCTCGGCATCCTCGAAATTGACGCAACCGGCGAGCAATATCGCGTGGTTTGGGGGCTAGTTGACGGCAACGGCCCAACCTGCGAACTGCCCACGCATTTGCTCAACCATCAAGTGAAAAAACTCGCCACGGACGGCAAGTTCCGCGTGGTATATCATGGTCATCCCGTGAACATCATCGCGCTCACCTTCGTGCTGCCGCTGGACGCGCAAGTGTTCACGCACGAGCTGTGGCAGATGATGACCGAATGCCCGATTATCTTCCCGGCTGGCGTGGGCGTTGTGCCGTGGATGCTGCCCGGCAAGCCCGACGTGGGCATCGCTACGAGCAAGCTGATGGAAACCTACGAAGCCGCTGTGTGGGCGCACCATGGCATCTTTTGCACGGGCGAGGACTTCGACAGCACCTATGGTCTGCTGCATGTGATTGAAAAAGCCGCCGCCATCAAGGTGGCTACGATGAGCATGGCAGGGGAGCACAAGCGCCAAACGATTACGCGGGAGGATTTTCTGTCGGTCGCGCGCGAGTTCGGGCTGACGCTGAATGAGGAATTTTTGCCTGTAGCATGAGCTACTGTGCTAAGCATAATGCGTAAAGGAATTTGAGCCATGAAAGCTGCAAAGAAATGGCTGATCATTTTGCTCGCATTGATGAGTGCGGGCGCGTTGGTTTTCGTGTTCGTGAACAGCCGATTTCTTGTTGCGCCAGAGCCGCCGCAGGAATATCGGCCCATTGTTGATGCGCCGCAAGAACCCACCGCGCCACCAAAGCCACCGCCGCCGCGCGGGTTGCAGCCGCACGAAGTGGACATTGACGCAATTTGCACCGAAGACATTGAGCAATTCCTGCAGCAGTTCGAGCCAAGCCTAGCGGTGTATTTCCGCAACATTGACCACGATTTTGCCATCACCCGCCATGCACAGCGGGTGTTCCATGGCGCGAGTGTGAGCAAAGCACCCTTCGCCCTGTATATCTTCCAGATGGCGCAACGTGGCGAAACTTGCTTGAACGACATGCTCACCTTCACCGCGGCAGACTACTGGGGCGGCTCGGGCATCATTCGCCATCGCTATGCGTTTGGCGCGCAAATCAGCCAGCGCGATGTGCTGCGTTATCACTTGAGTGCCAGTTGCAACGTTGCCACGCGCATGCTCGTGCGCAAACATGGCATCGAGGGCTATCAGCAATGGGTGGACGAATTGGGCGGTCAACGTTGGTTTGTGCGCTACAACGTGTTCAACTCACAACTCAACGCCTATGATGCAGGCTTGTTCGCGCGTGAAATTCACAATTTTATTGAAGCCGATTACACCCACAGCTCGGATTTGCAGGCGGGTTTGCTCTCGAACTTGTTCCCGTTCATTGTGTCGGATTACCCCGTGGCGAGCAAAAGTGGCTGGTTGCGGGGTTACGCCTGGCACGACATGGCCATTGTTTACGCACCGTCGCCGTTCGTCTTGGTCATCTTGTCGCGGCGTGACGGCAACGAGCAAGACTATCAAGCGTTTGCAGACATCAGCATGGCATTGCAGCAATTCAACAACACTTGGTTTGTGCGCTGATAATCTTTGGCTGCTTTTGTATTGATATGTAGTTCGGGTGGCGCGCCCGCCACCCCTACATGTTGCGGCTTGACATAGCCTTGCAGGAGACATCCACTTGTAGGGGCGGCGGG
>WQRM01000137.1 GCA_009786735.1 Oscillospiraceae bacterium
TCTTTTTTTGCAAAAAAAGAACCAAAAAAACCTAGCCGCTTCGCGGGGAAAATTTATAGGAGTTGACGCAACAACCCCAATTCTCCTCCGCCGGGGGTCCCCGCGAAACCTGTTTCGTGGGGTGGGTGTGGAGGGGACCGTCGCAACGGCGGGGTAGTTCACTGTCGTAGGCGTGCAGGTGGGGGTGGCACTAGCGCAAAAAACTGCGCGCGCGTTTTTTAGAATGGGTTGAAAAAGCAAGCCCCAGTCCCCCTCTTGTAGAGGGGGATGTCCCGCAGGACAGGGGGTGAGATGCAGAGCATCTTCCTCACACACTCCCCAAAATCCGCACAAAGCGGAAGATGGCAAACCCGCTCACCAGCGAAAGCAGCACAAGCAGCGAAATGCCCAGCACGTTGAGCCAAATGCAGCTGCCGTTGCTGTCGCAAACGCAACCAATGGAGAAACACTCCACGACATCATCAACCTGCGCTTGCGTGGCGGTGAGGTTGCTCAGCACAGCCAACGCATCGTCGCGCACCGCTGGGCATGTATTATCTTGAGAAGCTGCCCGAATCAGCTCGCTTTTGTCGGCACGCGCGAAGGCAGGCGGCGTGCCATCCCAGCCCTCAAAGCCGATGTCCACGCCGAAGTCCAGACTAAACTCCCAGCGGATCACATCGCCGGGCTGCGGGAACTCGGCGGCCGCGCCGAGCATGCTCATTTCGTTGTTGATCGTCAGCATCCAGCCGCTGAATGCTGCGTGGTCGCCGGCTTGCAGGTCGCCGATGCCCACGAGGAAATCGCCGGCAATGGTGGCGTTGATCCAGCGCGCAGTGATGTCCAGCACGCTATCACCATAGGAAAAAAACTGCGCCATGGGGACGTATAGAATGCCTTCATCCAGCACATTGGCGTCCACCATGATGTAGACATGCATGGGATAGTGGTCGGTTGCCTGCACAGCAAAGCCGAGACCCAGCAGCAGGCACAGAGTAAGTACGATTGCAATAATTTTACGCATGACAAAAAATCCTTTCATAATAACACAAAGTGTGAAAAGTTTGTTGCACATGGCAGGTCTCCTGGCTTGCAACTTCAAGCCTCATTGTCGCCTTCTCAAGCTTCCGGACGCTCAATGGCATGTGACAATTCGTAGTTGCTTACAGTAGTTTGTGCGCTGCCGCGGATTTTCACCGCGTTCCCTATTCTCGCTTGCGCGCACCATGCACAGTTTACAGTATAGCACAATTGCACGAGAAATGTCAAGCGATTTATTTTCGCGAAAACTGTTGACCTGTTGCGCGCAATCTGTTATAATGAAAGGAAGTGACAGGACAAGGAGGATGCCCCCATGGCAAAGCGAATCAAAGTATTCGACACCACCCTGCGTGACGGCGAGCAATCGCCGGGCTGCAGCATGAACTTGAACGAAAAACTCGAGGTTGCACGTCAGCTTGAAAATCTGGGCGTTGATGTGATTGAAGCAGGCTATGCCTTTTCGTCGCCCGAGGATTTCGAGAGCGTCACCGCCATTGCAAAGCTGGTGAAGAACGCCGGCGTGGCTTCGCTGTCGCGCGCGCTGGAAAAAGACATCGATGCCGCCTACGATGCCGTGCGGCACTCCACCGCGCCGCGTGTGCATGTTTTTTTGGCCACCTCGCCGATACACATGCAGCACAAGCTCAAGATGACCGAAGATGACGTGGTGGCGCGCGCCGCCGCCGCCGTGGCACACGCGAAGAAATATTGCAGCGACATTGAGTTTTCTGCCGAAGATGCCAGCCGCAGCGACAAAGCCTTTTTGGCGCGCGTGTTTAGCGCCGTGATTGCCGCTGGCGCAACGGTGCTCAACGTGCCGGACACCGTGGGCTACTCCACGCCCGACGAAATGGCAGCCCTCGTTACCTACCTGCTTGAGCACGTGCAAGGCATGGACAAAGCCGAAATTAGCGTGCACTGCCACAACGACCTCGGTCTTGCCGTGGCAAACACCCTCGCCTGTGTGCAGGCCGGTGCTGCGCAGATGGAGTGCACCATCAACGGCATTGGCGAGCGTGCGGGCAACGCAAGCCTTGAAGAGCTGGTGATGAACCTGCACACGCGCGCCGATTTTTATGGCGGCGCACAAACCGGCGTGAACACCAAGCAAATTTACATCAGCAGCAAGTTGATTCAACAAATCACCGGCGTGCGGGTTGCACCCAGCAAAGCCATCGTGGGCGACAACGCCTTTGCTCATGAGTCCGGCATCCACCAGCACGGCGTGCTCGCGCACCGCGAAACCTACGAAATCATGACCCCGCAAGACGTGGGCATTCCGCAAAACAAAATGGTGCTCGGCAAGCACAGCGGCCGCCACGGCTTTAAGGATCGCTTGGCAGAGCTGGGCTATCACCTCAACCCGCAAGAAATCGACGAGGCCTTCACGCGATTCAAAGCCTTGGCAGACAAAAAGAAGGTCATCACCGACGGCGACCTCAAAGCCCTCGTTGCCATGAAGCTCGACGAAAGCGCCACCGAGCACGTCAAGCTCCACGACTTCATCATCGCCAGCGCAAAAGACCGCGCCACCGCAACCATCTACCTCACCCTCGGCGATTCCGATGAACCCCGTGAAGTCACCGACAGCGGCTCAGGTCCGGTGGACGCAGCCTACTCCGCCATCAACCGCATCCTCGATGAGCCCGTTGAGTTGACCAAGTATGACATCTCCGCGGCCTCCGGCGACGCAGACGCGCTCGCGCAAGCCGTTGTCAAGCTGCGCCGCGGCGACAAAACCGCCACCGGTCGCGCCAAAAGCACCGACACCATTGAGGCCAGCATTTTGGCTTACTTGAACGGCATCAATAAGTTGTGGTAGCGCCTGCGGGCGCGAAGTGCGCTCGTCGCGCGGGCATTACTTTTTTTGCAAAAAAGTAATCAAAAAAACCTAGTCGCTTTGCGATGGATGTTGATGAGGCTTTACGAGAACACAGCGAAGCGACAAAAAAGTTTTTTGTGCTACTTTTTTTCAAAAAAGTAGCAAGAAAGGATAAAGCAAATGGGCATGACCATGACACAGAAAATACTGGCCGCGCACGCGGGGCTTGACCACGTGGTTGCCGGGCAGCTGATTGAAGCGAAGCTCGACCTTGTGCTGGGCAACGACATCACAGCACCGGTGGCGATTGACGAGATGATCAAGCATGACCTTGACCGCGTGTTTTCGCGCGAGCACATCGCGCTGGTGATGGATCACTTCACGCCGTGCCGCGATATTAAAGCCGCACAAGCTTGCCAGAAAGTCCGCAACTTTGCGCACAAGCACGGCATCAAGCACTTTTTTGATGTGGGCGACATGGGCATTGAGCACTGTTTGCTGCCCGAAAAAGGCATCGTGAAAGCCGGTGATTGCATCATCGGCGCGGACTCGCACACCTGCACGTATGGCGCGCTGGGGGCTTTCAGCACCGGCGTGGGCAGCACCGACATGGCCGCGGGCATGGTCACCGGCAAGGCTTGGTTCAAAGTGCCCGGCGCGATTAAATTCACGCTCACCGGCGAATTTGCGCCCAATGTCAGCGGCAAGGATCTCATCCTGCACATCATCGGCATGATTGGCGTGGACGGCGCGCTGTATCAGTCCATGGAGTTTTGCGGCGCAGGTGTTGCAAACGTGAGCATGGAGAACCGCCTGACCATCACCAACATGGCCATTGAGGCCGGTGCGAAGAACAGCATCTTCCCGGTTGACGAGCAGACGAAGCTTTATATGAAAAACGCAGGCGTGACGGACTACACGGTTTATGAAGCTGACGCGGACGCCATCTACGACCGCGAAATCGAGATTGACTTAAGCCAAGTGAAACCCACCGTTGCCTTCCCGCATCTGCCCGAAAACACCCACACGGTAGACAGCATCGCCGAGAAGATTGTGATTGACCAAGTGGTCATCGGCAGCTGCACCAACGGCTGGTATAGCGACCTTGAAGCCGCCGCTAACGTGTTGCGCGGGCAAAAGGTTGCGTCCAACGTGCGCTGCATCATCTTCCCCGGCACCCAGCAGATTTACCTTGACTGCGTGCGCAACGGGCTGATGGAGGTGTTCATCAACGCAGGCTGTGCTGTCAGCACGCCCACCTGCGGACCATGCTTGGGCGGTCACAGTGGCTGCTTGGCGCAAGGCGAGCGTGCCGTGGCAACCACCAACCGCAACTTCGTTGGTCGCATGGGCCACACCGAAAGCGAGATCTACCTCGCCAGCCCCTATGTTGCCGCCAAAGCCGCCATCGCAGGCTATCTCGGCGCGGGGATTTTGTGATGCGCTCGCCGCGCAGGCGTTACTTTTTTTGCAAAAAAAGTAACCAAAAAAACCTAGATTTGATTGGACAATAATAACCTCCCGCGCGCAGCGCGACTAAAGTTTTTTGGTTCTTTTTTTCAAAAAAGAACGAGAAAGGACTTCGCATGAAAGCAAAAGGCACCGTGCACAAGTACGGCGACAA
>WQRM01000138.1 GCA_009786735.1 Oscillospiraceae bacterium
GCGGTCGCCGTCGCGGCGGGGTGGTCCGTTTGCGCGGCGCGGACCACTGGGGATGGTGTTTTCGGGCACGAGACCTTCCACTTCAATCAGCGCATCGCGGCGGCTAAGGTTCAAGCGGCCTTTGTCGTCAATCTCAAGCACTTTGACCATCACTTCGTCTTCAATCTGCACCACGTCGCTGACTTTTTCGGTGCGTTTCACGTCCAGACGGCTGATGTGCACCAAGCCTTCAACGCCGGGCACGATTTCCACAAATGCGCCGATTTCGATCATGCCGGTGACCACGCCTTTGTAAATCGCGCCGATTTCCGGACCGTTGGCAATGGTTTCGACCACGAAGAGCGCTTGTTGCGCTTTTTCGATGTCCATGCCGGCGATGAACACGTTGCGGTGGGTGGTGCCTTCTTCGTCAATGTCGATTTTAACATCGAACAGTTTTTGGATTTTCTGCACCACTTTGCCTTGCTTGCCGATGACATCGCCCACTTTTTCTTCGGGGATAGACACGGTGAGCATCTTCGGTGCCCACTTGCTCAGCTCGGCGCGCGGCTCGGCGATGCAAGCTTCCATCACACCCAGAATGTCCATGCGGGCTTTTTCGGTTTTGGCAAGGGCTTCGTGGATGATTTCGGCGGTCAGACCGTCAATCTTCAAGTCCATTTGGATGGCGGTGATGCCAGCTTTGCTGCCTGCGACCTTGAAGTCCATGTCGCCATGGAAGTCTTCCAAGCCTTGGATGTCCACCATAGTCATGAAGCGGTCGCCTTCGGTCACCAAGCCGCAGCTGATGCCCGCAACCGGGGCTTTCAGCGGCACACCGGCGGCCATGAGGCTCAAGGTGCTGGCGCAAATCGCGCCTTGCGAGGTGCTGCCGTTGGAGCTGATGACTTCGCTGACGGTGCGGATGGCGTAGGGGAACTCTTCCACGGGGGGAATCATGGGCAACAGCGCGCGCTCAGCCAATGCGCCGTGCCCGATTTCGCGGCGGCCAGGGCCGCGGCTGGGGCGGGTTTCGCTCACCGAATAGCTCGGGAAGTTGTAGTGGTGCATGTAGCGCTTGCTGGTTTCTTCGTCAATGCCGTCCAGCATTTGATCCATGCTCACGCTTGCCAAAGTGGTGACGGTGAGGCACTGCGTTTGCCCGCGGGTGAACATGCCGCTGCCGTGTGTGCGGTCGAGCAGATCAACTTCGGCGTGCAGGGGGCGCACTTGGTCGATGCCGCGCCCGTCCACGCGCTTGCCTTCGTCCAGCAGCCAGCGGCGCACCACATATTTTTGCAGTTTGTATAGGCAGTCGTCAATCTTGCCCACTTCTTCGGGGAATTTTTCGTCGAACTCGGCGTGCGTTTTTTCGTAGATGGGCTTCATGCGCTCATCGCGAATGCGCTTGTCGTCGGTATCGAGAGCGAACTTCACGTCGTTGATGGCGAAGTCTTTCACGGCGGTGTACAGCTCGTCCGACGGGTCGTTGGAGGGGAAGTCCAGCTTTTGCTTGCCGCAATCGGCTGCGATGCCCTTGATGAACTCGACCAAGCGCTTGTTTTCTTCGTGACCGAACAGGATGCCCTCGTACATTTCTTGGTTGCTCACTTCGTTGGCGTTCGCTTCAATCATGGCAACCAATTCAGCGGTGGATGCAACCACCACGCTCATGCGGCTTTTTTCGCGCTGCGCCTGCGTGGGATTGATGACATACTCGCCGTCAACCAAGCCAACGCACACGCCCGCAATCGGGCCGCGCCAAGGGATGTCCGAGATGCTCAGCGCGATGGACGTGCCCAGCATGGCAACCATGTCGGGCGGGCAGTCTTGGTCAACGCTCATCACGGTGTTCACCACGCCCACGTCGTTGCGCATGTCTTTGGGGAACAACGGACGGATGGGGCGGTCAATCACGCGGCCGGCGAGGATGGCTTTTTCGCTCGGGCGTGCTTCGCGGCGCTGAAAGCTGCCGGGAATCTTACCCACGGCGTACAGCTTTTCTTCAAAGTCCACGCTCAGCGGGAAAAAGTCGATGCCGTCGCGGGGTTTTGCGCTCATGGTGGCGCAGCACAGCACGTTGGTTTCGCCGTAGCGCACCATACAGCTGCCGCCAGCCAGTTGGGCCATTTTGCCCACTTCCACCACAAACGGCCTGCCGCCGATGGTGGTTTCGTATTTCTTGTAGTCCTTGAACATGTGGTATCTATCTCCTCTTTATTTAATCCGATATATAAATGCGCTCATGCAATCTCCTTGATGGGAATATATGCGTAGTTTGTGTGCGGTGGTGTGCCGTATTCTGCATGACAATGGTATTCTATCTGCATGTGCACATCGGGGTTTTGTGTGTAACCGTGTTCTTTGGCTGCACTGGCAAGTGGTGATTGCTCTCCGGCAAAATACGCATGGGTATATTCCCATGGATTAAACGGTGTTGTGCCGTCATAACTGCACAACGCGGCGGCTTTTTCGTCATTGCGCACGCGCAGCCACAAACCGCCTGGTTGTGTGAGTAAATCAAAACCTTTGTGCTGTTGGTCGGGATAAAATTCACATGCATACATCATACCGCACGGCTTTTCCGAAGTGCTGAAATTTATCGAAAGACAAGCACTGTAATCAGGGTTTACTTTTTCTCTATACGGTGCTTCTTTGCAAAGCTTTTGATAGCGTTCCATTACGCCGTCCATGTTTGGTTCATCGGTGTTGTTGTTTGCATATTTAACACAGCCAACCCATATCACATCAGGGCGCTCTACGAGCTCAAAATCCACTCCCTTGTAGGAGAGCGTTTTCACGAGCGTTTCAAGCGGGTGAGCAAGTTTTTGCATGGTGAAATCTCCTCTTAATTTAATCCGACAATAATATGTGGCAGAGAGGTTGCTGCGGACGACCAAAGGTCGCCCCTACGAGTATTCGGCCAAAGGCCGTCCTCTTCTCTGCGCTAAACGAGCTTTGCTCGCATTCTCGTAGGGACGAGCTGTGCTCGTCCGAACTCATCGTTAACGTCACAAACCCTTCGCGAAATACAGCGTCGCTTGCGGTTCGCCATCTTCATGGCAACCCAGCACAAACTGGGTGTAGCCCCAGTGCTGGTAAATCGTCAGCGGAACGGTGTCTTTGACCTCCACGCCGATGGTGAGTTTGGTGTAGCCGCGCTCGCGGGCGTAGTCTTCCATCTGCTTGACCAGCGCGGACATATGCCCCTTGCCGCGATAAGGCTTGTCCAAGCGCAGGGCGTTGATGTTCGCGGTGGTTGCGCTGTCGGCCAGTTCGGCTCTGCCTTTGATTGCATCGCAATCGGGCGAAAACAGCAACGTGCCGCAGCCAATGGGGGCTTCGCCGTTGAATATCACGAAAGTCTGCGCCATGCCTGTGTGGTTTTCGCGTATTGAACCATCACGCCATTCAAGCCAGTCGGGGTTGGCGGCGAGGTCATGCGCCCAAATGGCTTCGAGGTCGGCGGCGCTGGCAGGGCGGGCGTGGATGTTGCTCATGTGGGTAGTTTCTCCAAAATTTCATCTGTTACATTGGCAATCTCGCGAATCTTCGCCACAATTTTGGCGCGTTTTCTTGGATTTGCCAATGTTTTGTAGCTAATGTTAAATCCGCCGCCGAGCTGTTCAAGGCAATCTTTGTCCTTGTGCCACATGTTGCCCAGTTTGCGGTAAAGCGTAGTGATTTCATCCAGAAAGCTCATGTCTGGGTTGAGTTCCCGTGCCTTCTCCAAAAAGCTGAAACAGCACGAGCCGTTGGTCGCCAAGACGCAGACATAGTTGGTGTAGCTCCATGTGCCAGCGCCTTCACGCTGCAAGATTTCGTCGAACTTGCCCCTTTCGATGTCATCCGCCCATGCGCGAAACGCAGCCGCACCAAAGATGAAGTCCTCCGTGCCGCCGGTGAGCTGCGCGGGCAGGCGCGAAATCGCCTCGCGGTAGAGCGTTGTTAAGTCTTTTTGCTCATTCTTCTCGCCAACAAAAATCAGGTCGAAGTTGCTAAATCTATGCTCGCGGTCGTTCTCGCTTTGCGGAACATTCTCCACGAAATTGTTGCCGCGCACGATAACGCGCTTGGGCTGCTCCCATTCGTGTGTGAGGAAAAGCAGTGTTTCGCCGTTGTTCTCATAACCCACGAACATGCCCCAAGACGTGCAAATCACCGGCAAGCCACGGTCGATGTGCGCGATGATTTTTTTCAACACATGCTCTTGATCAGCCAGTAATTGCTCATGAGCGACATATTCGCAAGCGTAGCCCACTTGCTCAAACACCCATGCGGCATAGTCCGCGCTCATCCGGCAATCTGACGCTGCGCATTCGCGATGCCCAAACTGGCCGTGCCGCGGATAAATCTGCGTGAAATTATCTCCGGTGAGTCCCGCGAAGAACGAGTAGTCATAGTTGGACTCACCTAAGCATTCCATCACATA
>WQRM01000139.1 GCA_009786735.1 Oscillospiraceae bacterium
ATTTACATTATACACCCCCCCCCCATGAACAAAACAAGACGTTTCTGTGAACAGTTTGTTAATAATCACGCAGGGCAACAAAAACAGGCAGCCCAACCGAGCCACCCGTTCGTTTATTCTTGCAGTATCACTAAAATAGCCCAACAAGCCACCGCCCAAGCCGGAAGATGACATAACCCAGCCCCGCGAGGTATGCCAAGCCAGCGCCCAGACCCACCGCAATGGCCAGCACGCCCACAATGAGGCTAAACAGATTGCCGATGAGGGGCATCAGCAACATAAAAATAATCTCCATCACATTTTTCCTTTCAAGGCGAGCCTCTCGCGAAATGGAATTTTGTGAAAGGCGAAGTCGAGAGGAGGGAAGTGTACGTAGGTACACGACCGAGCTCGAGACAAAGCATTTCGCAAAATTTGGAGCGGGCGGCGGGAATCGAACCCGCAACCGCAGCTTGGGAAGCTGCTGTTTTGCCACTAAACTACGCCCGCACCTGCACCAACTTATTATAACGCATCTGGGCAAGTTTGTCAAGGCTAGAATTTTTTCTTGCTTTTTTGCCAAAAACATGCTATAATGAGGACGCAATCAAATATCCACGCAAGTTCGAGCTGACACCCTACGGCATTTGCTATGGGCTAAGGCCGCTGCGTATGGCGGGAAACTGCCATGCGTTCCACGTTTGAGAAGAATGCGCGTTCACAAGCCTGCGAGGGCTGCTTTTGGTGTGAACTGATTCTTCAGTTCGCATTTTTTTATGAGGAGAAATGGCCATGATTCGCCGATTTTTTGCACGTACAAACCTGTTCCATCTCATCCTCATCGCCGTGATTGCCGCGCTGGGCATCGCCATCAAGCCGGTGATTGTGCCCCTCGCCCAGCTGATCACCGGTCCGTTCATCCCCGGTGGCGCTGCCATCGGCGGGATTTACATGCTGTTTCTGGTACTGGCGGTGTCGCTCACACGGGTGCGCGGCGCGGGGCTGCTGTGCGGGCTGGTGCAAGCTCTGCTGGTGATGGCACTCGGCGTGGCGGGCTCACACGGTGCAGCCAGTTTGATCACCTACACCCTGCCGGGGCTTGCGGTTGACCTCGTTTTCCTGCCCATCACCATGCGCCGCCGCGACCCAAACCTGCTGGTTTGCGTTCTCGCGTGCATGCTGGCGAACATGACCGGCACAATGGCGGTAGCCTTTGCGTTGTTCCAAGTGGAGCTCATCCTCGCGCTGCTCATGCTGTCGCTTGCAGCGCTCAGTGGCGCGCTGGGCGGCGTGGCTGCCTGGGCAATCACCAAGCAGATTAGAAAGATTTTGCCATGAAAAAATCCACCATCGCTGTCATTGCCATCATCGCCGCGCTGGCCGTTGCCGTGGCGGTGCTGTTTGCGTTGAACTGGAACGCCATCCAAGACCGCCAGCAACTCCTCGCAGACGGCGAGCTGCACCTCACCCACGCTGGTGACGTCTTCGTGCTCACCGTGGCGGACATCGAAGCCCTCAACCCGCAACCACTTGATGCCATCCTGCGCGGCGGCGGTCAGCCCGGCGTAGATGTCACCTTCTATGCCGTGCCGTTTCGCGACATCATGGATGCGTTCATCCCCCTTCAAGATGACGTGGACTACACCGTGCTGTTCTCCGCCGCCGACGGTTTTGCCACAGCCATGCCGCAAAGCGAAGCCATGCAAGCCGCCTACATCGCCCTGTGCGCCGACCGCGGACCGTTCCGCCTCATCCTTCCCGGCGATCACTTCGCCCAGCGCTGGGTGCACTGGCTCACCGGAATCGAGTTGCGCTGATGATTGAACTACGTGATTTCACGCTTGCCTACCCGGGCGGCTCGCCGCTGTTTGCGCCGCAAACGTTCACGCTTGCAGCGGGCGAGAGCATCGCCTTGTGCGGTGATTCCGGCGTGGGCAAAAGCAGCCTGCTTTATGCCTGCTGTGGGCTCATCCCCCAGCAAATCGCGGCGGACTTGCAAGGCGAACTCTTGCTGGCAGGCAAGCCACCCACCGAGCACTCCCCTGCCGAGCGCACTGCGCTCATCGGCATGGTCATGCAGAACCCCGAAACCCAGCTTTTTTGCGGCACACTGGAGCTTGAAGTCGCCTTTGGGCTGGAGAATTGTTGCGTCCCGCGTGAGGACATGCAGCAGCGCGTGCGTGAGTCCCTCGAACTCGTCGGGCTATGGGTGCGGCGCGAGGAATCCCCCAACGTGCTCAGCGGCGGACAAAAACAGCTGCTCGCCCTCGCCGCTGTGCTCGCCTTGCAGCCCAAGCTGTTGCTGCTGGACGAAGCCCTGTCGCAGCTCGACACCACCGCCTGCGCCCACATGATGGACGTGCTGTGCAGTTTGCGCACACGCGGACAGGCGATGCTCATCGTTGACCACGACCCTGCGCGGCGCGCCAAGCTGTGCGACAGGGAAGTACATCTGTAGGGGACGCGCCCCTGCGCGTCCCGCTAAGTTTCATCAACTCTGGCACGTCCCATTAGACTTCATCAAAATCACGGACAGCGCTGGGGCGCTATCCCTACACAACGAGGCAACTATGATCATCCAAGCCGAAGCCCTCTGCTTCGCCTACCCCAACTTCGCCCTGCACAACATCAACTTCGCCTTGCACGCCAGCGAGTTGCTCGCCATCACCGGCGCAAACGGCAGCGGAAAAACCACCCTCGGCAAGCTGCTGTGCGGGCTGCTCAAGCCCGAAAGCGGGCGCGTGCTGCTTTGCGGCGAAGACTCCACCGGCTGGCGGCTGGGGCAGTTCGGGCAGCGCGTGGGCTATCTCTTTCAAGAGCCCGGGCAGCAAATTTTCGCCCCCACCGTGCTAGAGGAACTCACCTTCACGCAAGAACTCCGCGGCGTGCCGCAAGCGCAATCCCACGCCCGCGCACATGAACTGCTCGCCCGCTTTGAGCTCACCCACTTGGCCGAGCAAAGCACCCTCACGCTGTCACGCGGGGAACAACAGCGCCTTGCCCTGTGCGGGCTGCTGCTCAATCAACCCGCCGCACTCATCCTCGATGAACCCACCACCGGGCTTGACCCGCGCCGCTGCGATATCCTCGCGCAAGCCCTGCAGGAGTGCCTGCGCGGCGGCACAGCGGTGCTGCTCATCAGCCATGACGCCGCTTTTGTGCAAGCGAACGCCACGCGCCAACTGCGTATGAATAGCGGGGTGCTGCATGAAACTTGACCCCCGCGTCACCATTTTATTCGTCCTGCTGTTGTCCAGCTTCGCGGTGGTTTTCCGCAATCCATGGCACATGCTGCCTGTGCTCGTCAGCGCGATTTCCGCTGTGTTGCTCGCGCGTGCGCCATTGCTCAAGCTGCTGCGTCGCCTGCGCGGGATTTGGCTGATGCTCGTCTTCGTCACGCTGCTGCAAACCCTCGCCGCGCAAGACTGGCTGACCGGGCTGCTCATCGCCGCCACGGTGCTGCAACGTCTGGTGATTTTGCTGCTGGGCGGCGCATTGCTGGCGGGCTATGCCGGGCACGTGTTGGTGCAAGCCTTGCTGCAACTACGCATGCCCTACCAACTGGCGTTCATGCTCAGCATTGGGCTGCGCTTTGTGCCGCTGTTTGGCGAGAGTTTTCGCGACAGCCTCAACGCCATGGAGCTGCGCGGCGTGGATTTGCGCAAGCTCAAGTTCCGCACCCGTGTGAAAATCTACACTTGGCTGCTCATGCCGACGGTTGCCAGCGGCGTGCACCAAGCGCGAAAACTCGCCATGGCCATGGAGCTGCGCGGCTTTGGCGCACACGACCGCCGCACCGCCTACGCTCCCCTGCGCATGCGCTGGACGGACTGGCTCGGCTTCGCGCTGGTGCTGCTATGGGCAGCCGGCATCATCTTATGGAGGATTTTTCTGTGAAAGTTTTCAGCGTGCTCGGCACATCCGGTTCGGGCAAAACCACCACCATCGAAGCCATCATCAGCGAGCTGCGCCGCCGCGGCTTTCGCGTGGGCAGCGTCAAGGACATCCACTTTGATGCCTTCGCCATCGACACCCCGGGCACGAATACCCATCGGCATCGCCAAGCCGGCGCGGAGCTCGTCACCGCACGTGGATATCACGAAACCGACTTGCTCTTTCCCGCGCAGCTGCCCATGCGCGACATCCTCAAGCACTATCGCGACTACGACTGGGTCGCGCTCGAAGGCGTTGACGACCTGCCCGTGCCCAACGTCATCTGCACCGCCGCCAAGTACAACGACTTCACCATCTGCGCCGCGGGGAAATACACCGGCGGTCTGCTCACCTTCGACGCACGCACGCACGCCGCCGCGCTGTGCGACTTCCTGCAAGCGAACGTGCTCGACTACCTCGAGTGCTATGACCCCGACGAGCCGCAGCCGCCCTTCACCATCACGTTGAGCCTCAATGGCGAGCCC